>JBILLC010000148.1:0-5744 GCA_044376275.1 Chthoniobacteraceae bacterium
TTTCTGGTTTGAAGCAGACCGCGCCCGTTTTCATGCGCACCAGGGTTTCGGAATTGTACGCCTCGCTCACGCCGGGCGGATCCAGCTCCGCATCGGTGATTCGGTAGTCGATCGATTTGAGGCCCGTGGTCTGCATGCAACCAATCATTGTGACTTGGACGGGCGCCGGCTTGCGTGCGAACACAAGAGGTCGCCCGAGTCGCGTGTGCCCTGCAAGATCCACCAGGATGTCGATCTGATCCTCACGAACGAGCGCCGCGAGTGCGTCGTCGGATACAGCTGGGACGTCGCGCCACTGGTCCACCAGCGCCCTCAAACGCGCAGTCACCGCATCGGATTTCGGGCAGCTGTAGTAGCAGTACACTTCAAAAGCAGACCGGTCGTAGTGGTCAAAAACAGGTTCGATGAAAGAGGCCACCGGATGGCGGCAGAAGTCGCCTGAAACATATCCGACCCGTATCTTTTCGCGTTTTTCACGCGGCGGAATCGGTGTGCGTGCGGACTGCAAGGGCCGTTCAAAAATCTCACTGTACGTCTGGTAGTAGCGGTAAAGGTCTGCGGGGTTTTTGTGGGGCAGATAATTGGCCACGTAGACCATGATCTGAAGGGCCTCGCGTTCCTCAGGCTTGATGCGTCGCGCCTGCGAGTATTGCTCCATGGCCTCCACGCAGCGGCCCACCCGCGAGAGGCACGCACCCAGCAACAATCGGAATGCGTAATTTTCGGGGGATTGGCGGACGAGAATTTCGGCGATTTCGACCGCTTCGCCGGGCTGATTTGCCTCCCGCAATGCGGCGGCGAGTTTTGCAAGGTGCATCTGTGAATCGGGCTGCGCCTTTGCAACCCGCATGAGGACTGGGAGTGCCTCCTTGAAACGTTCCAAAAGCATCAGCGAATGGGCCAGACCGTCCATGATCTCGAGCCATTCGGGTTTGAGTTCCAAGGCCTTCTTGTACCAATCCACGGCCGCTGCGTGTTGTCCCGCGCTTTGAAGCGTGGTGGCAAGATTCGCGGCGCTCGCAGCTGCGGCGGGTTCGAGGCTTTGAGCGGTTTGATGGCAATGGATTGCCTCTTTCAAGCGGCCTTGCGCGCGCAGGAGACCGCCCAACAGCGCCCAACTCTTGGGTTGCTGCGGCTCCAGGCGTACGGATTCGGTGAGTGCGCTCACGGCCTCTGCGCCTTGCCCCAGCTCTTGAAGGGCCGCACCAAGCTGCTGCCAAAGCAAGCCGTTTTCCGGCTCGGCCGAGAGCGCTTGTTTTAAGAGCGCAGCTGCGTCTTTCCATTTGCGCTGGGAGGCGAGGTCCGTCACCGAAGCAAGAGTCTGCGACTCGTGTTTCGAAAGAGTGCGGTGTCCTGAAGTGCCCGGGATGTTTGTCGTGCCTGCAGTGCTCTTTGGGGTGCGGGATGACATGGGAGGTGGATGAAATTCACGGAACTCGTGCGCTCTTTCTACACTGGATGAGATTCAGCACATTTGTGGGACCACGCAGTCCCCGGAAACGCGACGGTGATCGACTGAAGCTAACGAATGCCGCGTTCACGGGCCCACTCCGGAAAACGACTTTGCAGCTTGTTAAGCATATCGCTCGCCTCCTTTGTTTTTCCCGCAGCGCGGTAAGCCGCTGTTGCTTTTTCCATGGAAAGAGGCACGAGGCGATCATCGTCAAAAACGACTGCGATGCTTGCGTAGGTTTTTGCGGCGTTGTCCCAGGCCTGCTGGCCCGCTTGGATGTCGCCTGCAATCATCCGTGACTCGCCGTTGAGCACGCCTTCGGGTTGTAAGAGGAGGGCTTCTTCGACAGTTTTTTGCGCATTTTCAAAACGCTTTTGCTGCAGTTCGCATTTGGCGCGAATCAACAGGCCGCGTGCTTTTGGCACGGGATGCTCGACAAGCTTGAGGTAGGCTCCAACAGCGGTTTCCGCGTCCTTGTATTTCTCGAGCTCGAACTGGGTTTCGGCGAGTTGAAACCAGTCGGCTTCGTTGACCTCTGCGGAGCCGGTGATCATGACCAGAACCGGTTCAGCCTTTGCGGGAGCCTTGGCCTGGCTGAAATTTTGTGCGCACCAGCGCAGAACATCCGCGGCAATCCGTGTTTTACCCTTCGGCTGGTACTCCTGGACGTATTTCCAAAAGTCATCCGCGTTGTTGAGGTTGTAGCAACAGTAAATCAATCGCAGGCTGTCCGATTCAAAGTACTGATTCGAATCAAGCTTCCGTGATTCGATCAAGTGCACCATCGCTTTTTTGTAATCTTTGGTTTCATACGCGGCCCATCCAATCCAGTGGTGGGCTTCGGCGCGGGTTGTGCTTTTTGGGTAGTCTGCGAGCAACTTCTCGTAATGAGCCGCCATTCCTGCGTTGTCGTTTTGTTCACCGCGCAGGAGCGCCATTTGTTTGAGGGCAGTTTCGCGATCGGCAGAATCAGGATGCTTGTTGACAATCTCGGCGTAGTCCCGTTCGGCTGCGGCTGCGGCTTTGTTGCGGCGTTGTGTTTCCGCGCGCCAGAACAGTGCGGTGGCGGCCAGCGGATGATTGGGAGCGGCGGCAAGGAGCTGGGTTGTTGCGTTGATTGTTTGCTGCGCATCGCCGACGAGCACGGAGCACTCCGACCAGCGCAGCAGGGCTTCGCTGCGGCGCTCAGGTTTGAGCTCCTTTGATTTCACAGCCTCACTGTAAGCGGCGGCTGCGCTTTTATAATCTTTGCGGAGCCTTAAAAACTCGGCTTTCATGAGGATGGCGTTGTCGCGCTCCGCAGGTTTCGGATTGGAAGCAAGAAATTCGTCGATCTCCACTGGCAGGTGCGGGAGCTCGAGATTGTAGGAGCACACGAGGCGCCAGTACCTGGCTTCCGCGGCGATGCTTGATTCCGGGGCAAGAGTGATCACGCGCGAGTAGGTGTCCACGGCGGGGGCGAACTGCTTGAGCTGGCGCTGAGCGTTGGCGAGCAGGACTAGGGCATCCGGCAATTGTGCTGGTTCGATGAACTGCTCCGCCTCCGCAAAGTCCGCCACGATTTTCTCCGCGTTGCCGAGCGCGACTTGGGCGCGCAGGATCCCGAGACGGATCGACGGATGCCACGGTTCAGTGCCGGGCGTGGCGAGCGATTGCTCAAGTTCGGGAAGCGCGGCGGCGGCGTTGTTTTGCTCGAGCTTGATGAATGCGGCGCGCACAAAAGACTCGAGTTTGATGGTTGGCGTGACGGCTTCTTTTGAGAGTTTTTCAAACCTCGGCAGCGCCTCCGAATCGCGTGCGGCTTCCTTCAGAAGAATGGCGAGCTGGAACTGGCTTGCCTCGCGGAATGGGTGGTCTTCTTTCGCGTCAGCCAGCGGTGTATAGGCGGCTCGTGCCTCCACCTTCCGGTTTAGGAGTTGGAGTGATCGTGCGGAAAAGTACTGGGCGCTTTGACGTACTTTTTCTTCGGCGATTTCGATCGACGCCTTTTTGTAATGTGCAAAAGCGTTGGCGTAATCCTCCTCTTGAAACTCATACTCGGCGAGCTTGTAAGCCGCCACGCCTCCGAGCGGCCCGGCTTTTGGCAGCGACAGCAGCTTTCCGTAGTAAAGGCGTGCGGAGTTCACATTGCCCTGCTTGAGCATCGACTCTGCAAGCCGATACATGGCGGCCGGGAGTTCCACGCTGCTGGGGTATTTTTCGATGAACTTGAGGTATTCCGCGGCCGCCGCGTCCCACTGCTCCCGCGAGTACAAGGCATCTGCCAGACCCAGTTGGGCCACGTCGCCCCCTGGGTTGGAGGCATTCGGGGAAAGGGTTCCGGGCAGGCGAAGGCCTGGTTTTTCAGTCGCCGACTGACGCGGTACGCCGTTGATGAGGGGCGCCTCCTGATCGCGGAATTCGGGGAGCGTGCCCGCCGGTGCGACTGGTTTTGAGGGGGGAGGGACCGCCTGCGGCGTTTTTGGTTTGCTGCTGATGGGAGCGGCGGCTGCTGGCGCCGGTTTGGTAATCCGGACTTGGGGCGGCGGTTCTGGAGGCTGCGGGCTCAAGGGTAGCACCTTCGGCACGACGGGTGTAGGGCTTGGCGCAGGAGTTGTCGGCGCAGAATTGGGCGCGGCCTCTCCGTTTTTCTGCGCGGGCGGGTTGGCCGGAGGGACTGGTTGGGTGGGCGGTTCAGCTGGAACCACCGCAGGGGGCGGTTTCGTCGTTGGAACCGCCGGTTTGGAGGGTTTGACGGGCACCACCTTTGGCGGAGCCACCGGAGCTGCGGTAACCGCTGTCAACAGCGAGGAGAGACAGACTGCAATCGCCCGTTTCATCGAGGCTCGGGGTTCATTCGGATTTCGAAGTGGCGAAGGCCACGTTCCAAATGCCCGCTTGCCGGCACGTGTCCAGCACTTGGACGATGTGGTCGTAATCCGTTTTAACATCTCCCCGCAAAATGATTGCATAGTCGGGGAAAAGAGCGGCCAGGCTTTTGAGCCGTTCCAGAAGAGCTTCGCGAGTGATGAGTTTGCGGTCCCAGACGATGGTGCCGTCCGCTTTGACGTTTAGCACGGTTTGATTCACCACCGGATTGCTCTCCTGACCCGCCTGCGCGGAAGGCACCCGAACATCCAGTTCATTCTCCTTCCGGGCCATGCTCCAAGTGACCACGAAAAAACACAGGAGCACCAAAAGGATGTCCACCATCGGCGCGATTTGAAACGCGACGGTGACAGGTTCGGAACGGTTGCGGAACTTCATGCGTTTCCGGATGCCTAGATTTCGTCTTCGGCGCGGACGGGTTCGCGTCGCTTCTGGTAACTCGCAGCCAGAAGGCCCATCACATGGCTCGAAGCGCCTTCCAGCTCAGAAATGAGTGCCTGTGTCCGGTTCCGGAAGATGGAATAAAACCCAGCCGCGATGACGGCTAGGACCAGTCCCCCGGCGGTTGCGACCAGCGCTTCTGAAACCCCGCTGGCCAGAAGGACATCGCGGGAGAGAGAGGCACTGCCTTTGCCAATGGCTGCAAATGAGCGGATAATCCCGACTACTGTTCCGAAAAGGCCGACCATGGGGGCAAGGATCCCGATGTCTGCGAGGTAGGCCACACGGTGCTGGATCGCTGAAGCCTGCATGCTTCCCTCGGCTTCCGCCACCTCCTTGAGATTTTCGAAGGGCACACCGGGATTTTTGGTCGCAAAGTCCAGCGCCCGTTGAACCACCCGGGCCAGCACCTCGCCGTGCCTGTTTGAGACCGCGAGGACCCCAAGATAATCCTTCTTACGGATCAACACTTCCACCGTGTTCAAGTACTGCCGGGACGCAATCGCTCCACGCCGGATCGTGAGTGTGAATACGAGGACCAGCATGACCGTAATGACGGAAAGAGCGCCCAAGGGGATCATGGCCCAGCCACCCTTTTGGATCAGATCCCACAGGTGAAATGCATCCTCATCGTTCGAAGCGGCTTCGACGGAGTCTGCGGACAAGCGGGCCGAGCCGACCTTGGGCGGGACGGCTTCCAGGGTGGCGGGACCGGACTCCAGCTGGGTGACCGCGGGCGACCCCGTTTGCTGCTTAGATGGCTTTCCTGCACCTGTTTGCGCAAAAGAAATGGTGGCGCTGCAGATCAGCGCCGCAAAAGTGACGATAGCTTTCATGAAATCCTTGAGCTGAGAGATTGTATCCAGCGGGGAACAGGATGCAACCACCTCGCCAAAACCTTGCCTCATAGGAAAGCAAATAATGGCCGGTTGTCTGGTTATTTTCAGAGAAAAATATAGGTCGAGAGCTCCTGTGTTGGAAA
>JBILLC010000337.1:0-3609 GCA_044376275.1 Chthoniobacteraceae bacterium
TCAAATAAAACAGCGAAGCAAAATGCGACGTTTCTGTTGGTCGGCTCAAGCCTTGCGCAGTGCAACGCAACTCCGGTCGACCGCTGTTGGATAATGTCCCACCCACTCCATCCCGCAGCGCTCGCCCCATTGCCTCATCTCGAGCACAGAAAAGCACCTGCCCTCAGTGGAGTGCATGAGCAGCGCGGAGTATTGAGCGACCGGGAGAGGGCCTGTTTTCTCAGAGTTTAAAAATGCGTCATGGATGAGCATCAGCCCTCCGGCAGGAAGCGCGTTGGAGGCCTTTTTAAAAAGCGCCTCGGCGACTGGATCATCCCAATCGTGCAGCACGTTTGAGAGCAGGATCACGTCATATCCACTCGGCAAATCAACTTGAAACATGTCGCCTGCGATCACCGCGACTCTTTCTGCATATCCACGATTTGCAATCGAGCGGCGGGCAATCCCGTCCACAGGAGGTCGCTCAAACACGGACACCTTGAGGTGGGAATACTGCGCAGCCATCGCGCAGGAATAGATCCCCGATCCGCCCGCGACATCCAGCAGCGCATGATGGCCGCCCAAGTCGACCGCCTTCGCGAGTGCGGGCCCCAGCAACACACCCCGGCAATCCATGCCGGCGGTGAATTGATCTGCGAAGGACTCCTCCTCCATGGATTTAGCCCAGGCCGCCATGTCGGTGCTGCTCCAGTTGGCCGTCTTTCCGGTCTTGAGCACGCCCAGGAACTCGAGGGTCTGGGGACGCTGCTTGAGGGTGTCGTAGTAAGGTTTTAGGCTGAATGGGGAGGAATCCACCAGATGCTCCCTTGCGCGGGCAGTGAGGTGAAACACCCCTCCGGCTTGAGTCACAAGCCCCATGGCGGCGCTCAAGGTCATCAGCACGTCTGCAGGACGGACTTTGAGTCCAAATTGTGCGCAGATCGCACCGAGGGTCGAGGGATGGTCTGCCAGCCATGTGTATAAGTTCAGGTGGCAGATGGCCGCTGCGAGGAGGTCGACCCCCATCAGACCGTCGCGCATGCGGTAAATCTGCAGGGGATCGGTGACTGGCTCTTCAAAGCGAAACGGGGTGTCCATGTTGCTATCTAAAACACTTTCCAAACCACTGCGATCGCAGAGCTAAAAATACATGCACTTTTTTTGAATCGCGATCGGACAAGGGCGGTGCTGGATACGCGAACCGCTGGCGTGCGGTTTCCAGCAATCGGACAGGACCTCGCATTGGACAAGTTGCGACGCAGAAAAAACGCTGGCCCCGGAGTGGACTCCGGGACCCGCGAAGTTTGAGGCGATGCTATCGGGGAGACTGTTTTGGGCCGTCCTGAAGGGCGATCACAAGATGCAGTTCGCAGTCGTACACGCAGTCGTACAACAACAAGGCACCGTCCCGGCAAGCGGCGGATTCTTACGACTCCACCTTTGCGCTGTTCCGTTTCCTTTGGGTCGCATCCAAGATTTTTTTGCGCAGACGCAGGCTCTTCGGTGTGGCCTCCACGTATTCGTCGGAGCCAATGTACTCGAGGGATCGCTCCAAGGTCATCACCAGCGGCGGAGCGAGTGAAATGCCTTTCCCATCGCCTTGTGAGCGCATGTTGGTGAGCTTCTTCGCCTTGCAAGGATTCACCGGCATGTCCTCGGGGCGCGCGTTTTCCCCGATGATCATCCCCTCGTAAATCTCTTCCTGCGGCCCAATGAACAGCCGGCCGCGCTCCTGAATCGACTCCAGCGAGTAACTCGTGCTCACGCCGTTCTCCATCGCAACCAAGACACCATTGTTGCGCGACGGGATTTCACCTTTGTGCGGGCCGTATTCTTTGAAAATATGGGACATGATGCCGTGACCTTTGGTGCAGTTCACGAGATCCGTTTCAAATCCGATCAGTCCGCGGGTTGGGGCAACCGCCTGAACGCTCACGGTGCTGGTGAGATGTTCCATGTTCACGATCTCCGCTTTGCGGCCTGCAAGCGACTGGAGGATGTCCCCGAGATTTTCATTGGGCACCTCCACATAGACCGATTCCATAGGCTCCAGCAGACCACCATCGGTAGCCCGCTTGAAGATCACCTCGGGGCGGGAGACGAGAATCTCGAAACCTTCACGGCGCATTTGTTCGACTAGAATCGCAATCTGCATTTCACCGCGCGCCTTCACCTCGAAGTGGCCGGCGGCATCCGTGTCGCTCACCTGGATGGAAACGTTTGTGCGCGCTTCGCGGATCAACCGTTCCCTGACTTCCCGCGCAGTCAGCAGCTTGCCCTCGCGCCCGGCCAGTGGCCCGTCATTGATGCAGATCCGCATCGTGATCGTTGGCGGATCGATGTCCACGAACGGCAGCGGTTCGCGCGTGTCGTTGTCGGTGATGGTTTCGCCGATAAACACCTCCTCAAATCCGCAGATGCCGACAATATCGCCCGCGTGCGCCTCTTTTAGCTCGATCTTCTGCAGTCCCTGATGCCCGAACAGCGCGGTGACCTTGCCTTTCTCCTTTGCACCATCAGCATGGATGCACACCACTTGGTCGCCCTGTTTGACCGAGCCCGAAACAATGCGGCCGTAAGCGATCCTTCCGAGGTAATCGGAGTAGTCCAGATTCGAGACAAGAAATTGGAAGTGCTCGATGCCGGTTGGGCTCGGGGCGGGGATGTGTTTGATGATCGCATCAAAGAGCGGTTCCATGTTGTCGCTCTGCTGGTCCACTTCGAGTTTCGCGAATCCGTCTCTCGCGCTTGCGTACACCACCGGAAAATCGAGTTGTTCGTCGGTCGCGTTGAGCTCGAGGAACAGTTCAAACACCATGTCCAGCACTTTGAGCGGACGCGCGTTCTCGCGGTCGATTTTGTTGATCACCACGATTGGCTTTGCGCCGTTCTCCAGGGCTTTCTTTAGTACAAACTTTGTCTGCGCCTGCGGGCCGTCGTGCGCGTCCACCACGAGCAGCACCCCGTCGATCATCTTCATGATGCGCTCAACCTCGCCGCCAAAGTCTGCGTGGCCGGGAGTGTCCACGATGTTGACGTGGTAATCCTTGTATTTGAACGCTGCGTTTTTCGCGCGGATGGTGATGCCCTTTTCCCTCTCCAAATCCATGGAATCCATGATGCGGATCTCCTGCGAGATCGCTTGGTTGGCCCGGAATGTTCCGGACTGCTTGAGAAGCTGGTCGACGAGTGTGGTTTTACCGTGGTCGACGTGGGCGATGATGGCGATGTTTCTGATGTGGTCCATTGTGGCTCTTTGGGCGGCTGTACTGAGTTCGGGCATTAGGATGAGAACTTGCGCTCTCTTTCCCATTTTCTTTTCCGAACTCGCGGCGCGTGGGGGCGCACCCGTGTGGGTTTAAAAAATTGGGGGGCGCAATATGCCGCCACTCTTCGTGATACGCAAGGGAGTAGAGCGGTTTCTGCAGGGTTGTAACCTCTCCAAAACGGAGGAATCGAACCGAATCCGAATGGGGTGCCCGGTTTTTAAAATACGATGTTTCGGTGGAAACTATTGTGCAAAAGCATGATGGATTGAAAAATGTCGTGGCACAAAAGCGCAGACGACAGGGAATCATTCCACCCTGGGACCGCGGAGCCCCAGCTCCGCATCCCCTCAGTGCTTCCCAA
>JBILLC010000149.1:0-5675 GCA_044376275.1 Chthoniobacteraceae bacterium
GTGTCAACAAAGTGAGTTGTCGCGACATGAGACGCTAACCAGTAAGCGTCTATTTGCCATCGATTCATTGCCTAAATGATTGTTTACCTAACTTAAATTAATGTTGTGCGACGCCCCCGGCTGCTCCAAAAAGAAGGAGTTCGCTTAGAAATGAGATCCTTTCTCCATAAAGTTATCATCGTTAGTTGCGCTTTGTATCTAAGCGGTGCGCACTGGGTGCTTCTACAAGGAACGGCCTGGACCGGAATGTTTGTCTCTCGCGCGATTTCCACCTCGGTCGCCGAGGCGCTTTCATCCACTTTTGATGGACAGCATCCCTGCGCGATGTGTGCCGCGATCACCAAAGGCAGGTGCAGTGAAGAGGGTGCGGAGGCAAACTTTGCTCCCCCCGTGAAATCTCAGAAAGCAAAGTTTCTGACACTTGTCGTGGCTGGGGTGCCGCAGCGCTCGATGGATGTGGAGCTTGCCACTTGGCCTGTTTTTTCGCTGCGTGGCGTGTTCCGTGTCGAGGCACCTTCGACGCCTCCGCCCATGGCTTGAGGAATCCGGGCGGAGTTTGCGCACGTCCAAGAGGTTTCACTTTTTCCAGCGGGATCTTTTCCAGCCCGAGTTCCGGCATCTTTTTAAGTCGCTGCGCTTGATTCAAAGCGCGGGACATTTGCACCGCGGTTGAGCGAGCGCGCCGCGTCTTCCCTGCCTAAGCGGGACATTTGGATAAGCGCTCCATTCACGTCATTCATCTGCCTTTGATACGCAGCTGATTCATTCACGCCGGAGGACCTCCGGCGTCTTTCTTGAAAATTCATTCGACTACAGTTCAGCCCATGAAATCTAAGCGACCGTCTCAGTCACCGTGCCTCAAGTCATCCCCACAAAAAAACATCCTCTCAGCCGTGCTTCCGGCCCTCTTCCCATTTTTGTTGTATGGGGTGGAGACCATGCCGGAGACTATCGTCTACGGTAAAGGGTCGCTTACGGTGCCAACGATTGAGACCCTGCGGAATGAACTCAGGTTGATACCTGGCGGTGTCGATGTGATTGATTCTGAATTCTACAAGCGAGGGAGGGCCGCGACGCTTAAAGACGTACTCGACTACTCGCCGGGTGTGTTTGTGCAGCCGCGCTTCGGAGCAGAAGAAGCGCGCATTTCGATCCGAGGGTCCGGGATTCAGCGGACATTCCATGGACGCGGGCTGAAGCTCATGCAGGATGGAGTTCCGGTAAATATCGCAGACGGCGGATTTGATTTTCAAGCGATCGAACCGCTGGTGGCAAAAGCCGTGGAAGTATATCGCGGAGCTAACGCGCTCCAGTTTGGTTCTACAACGCTCGGTGGCGCGATTAACTTTATATCGCCCACTGGGTACGACGCTTCACCGTTTGGTCTTCGCGCAGAGTACGGCAGCTTTGGAACCGTCCGTGGGCTGCTGTCGTCAGGCGCGGTCGCAGGAGCCAACGACTACTTTCTGAGTCTCTCCCATCTTTCGCAGGATGGGTTTCGCGACCATAGCAAGCAGAGTAATCAGCGATTGTTTGCCAACATCGGCCATCGTTTCAGCGAAAATCTGGAGACTCGTTTCTATCTCACCCTTGCAGTCACTGACTCAGAGCTTCCGGGCAATCTGACCAAAAATCAATTGGAGGCAAATCCACGGCAAGCACAGCGAAATGTTGCGATACGAAATCTTGATTACGTTACGAGCAATTGGAAGCGAGACTTCGACTTATTCCGTCTCGCGAACAAAACAACCTGGCAGGATGGCGATCAAAAACTCACCTTCACGTCGTTCTGGTCGCGGAAAGACCTGCACCATCCTATCGCGATTGTCATCGATCAGTTGAGCGATGATTTCGGCGTGGGTTTGAAGTACGACGGCACCGCCGATGTGTCAGGACATACAAACCGGCTGACTCTTGGGCTGACACCTACTTGGGGAACCATCGATGACGATCGAAGTGTGAACATTTTGGGAAGGAGGGGAGCTTCAATTTTATCAATGAGACAGCGCGCGCTTAACTTTGATGTCTTTGGCGAGGATCAGTTTTGGATCACTAAAAGATTGGCAGCGACCCTTGGCGCGCAAATTTCTTACGCGAGTCGTTCAAACGAAAGTGCTGCAACCGCTGACTCTCAAAACTGGTGGGCGTTCAATCCAAAACTTGGTGTTCTGTTTCAACCGAGTCAATCAACCCAGTTGTTTGCAAATGTCAGCCGCAGTTTCGAGCCTCCATCTTTTGGGGAGATCATCGTGAACAACGCGTTCACTCATTTGAAATCACAAACAGCCACTACTGCAGAAGTCGGATCCAGAGGAAACCATGGAGGACTGGTTTGGGACGCAGCCTACTACTTTTCTTGGATTGAGAATGAACTTTTGCAGACGCTTACAACGCCCGGAGACCCGACTACTGCGGTCACCAAAAACGTACCTAAAACCGCCCATCAGGGTATTGAACTCGGCCTTGGATTCGATTTTCTACACCCCCTCGATGAGGGAGGTGAGTTGCAGAAGCGAGATTCAAAAACCCATGACAAGCTGCTCCTCCAAACCCATTACCTCTGGAACAATTTTCGATACAGAAGCGATCCAAATTACGGGAATGGGTTGCTCGCGGGCATTCCTGAACATTACCTGAGGGCAGATCTCACCTACTCGACAGCACAAGGGTTTTACATCGGCCCTAATATTGAATGCGTGCCGAAAGGTTATCGGGTTGATTCAAGGGGCAATCTCTTTACGGATCCGTATTTTCTCCTCGGAGCAAAAGCAGGCATCCGTCGCCCGTCAGGATGGTCCATCTTTGTTGAGGGTCGCAACCTCGCTGACAAATACTACGCAGCGACAACAAACGTTCTCGCCCAGGCCGCACTGAATTCCGCGGCGTTTTTACCCGGCGACGGTCGCTCCTTCTACATCGGCGTTGAGTTTCGTTGGTGATATCACCTGAAACAATCGCGGCGGGTTGCCGAAGGACGTTTTGCCAACCCGGAAACCGTTTGCGAGACGACTGATCCACTTTAAATCCGGCCCTGAATATCTCTGACTCTGTTATTTTTTTGTATGAAACCCGCCACCCTTCGTCGCGTACACCGATGGCTCGGACTTGTGTTCAGCCTGAGCATTCTCATGTCGACTATCAGTGGAGTCCTTCACACCGTGATGACCCGCACTCAGGAGCCGCCGCCCGCCGCGCGGCCGAGCGGAGGCGGCTTGCAGCCCGACTCAATCACCTGTTCTGTTTCCGAGGCGTTGTCCAGATTGACCGCGGATGACGGACTGGTGAAGGCAGTGAATGTGCGAGGGATCGGCGGGGAGCCATGGTACCAGATCTATACGAACAAGGGGGCGCCGCTATACCTCAGCGCAAAAGATGGACATGCGGACGCCTCGCAGGATGAGGTTTACGCGAGAGAAATCGCCTCCTCTTTCTTAGGCGGTGCTGATGTCCGCAAGTCCGACTTTCTCACTGCGTTCAATCGTGAATACATTAATATCTTCCGCATTCTGCCCGTGTACCGATTCGACGCGGATGACGGCAAGGGGACTCGCGTTTACGTGAGTACCACCACCGGAAGCGTCACGCGGCACACCGACAATCGGAGACAGTTTGAAGCAGATGTCTTCAGCAATCTTCACAAGCTCTCGTTTATTCCAGACAAAACTGCGAGGGACTGGATCCTAGTTGGTCTGACGGGAGCCGCTGCCTCTGTCGCAATTTTTGGGGTCGTATTGTTCTTTGCAACCCGTCCGAGGCGGGCAAAGGAATGAGATCAACGCGAGTACGCCAGGACTCAGTTGTTCCGGCCAAAGTTTGTCTGAGGCTTTTCTAAAGAAAGCTCTTTAATCCATGTGTTTCGGAAACGCACATCATGCCCTTCACATTGAAGCTTAAGGCCGCCGGGACGATCCGTGATCCCTTTTCCTCCATCGTTTCCGCCGTCCATGCCCGAGTTTGCGCCGCCCCACACTTGATTGATCTCTTGGTTGGAGTGGATTTTTACTCCGTTGAAATACATGGTAACCAGAGCTTTCTCAACGCGTACGCCTTCCTTGAAGCGAGCGGCACGGAACACAATGTCATATGAATTCCACTGGCGAAGCCCTTTGTATAAGTAATACGGGGACGGTGTTTCGTTGATGACTGCTCCCATACCGTGTGAAGTCGCATCGCCGTCTTGGATCTGGATTTCGTAGCGGTTCTGCAAGTAAACGCCGCTGTTTCCTGCCTCGTTCATCACGATGAACTCAACATGGAGTCGGAAGTCGACGTACTCTTTTTTTGTGATGATATCGGCTACGCCAAATTTTCCCAGAGTCACCGCGGGATCGTCGCTTTGCAGCGCCATTCCGGGATCTAGCGGATCGTTGACCAGCTTCCACTTGATGGGTAGCGAAGAGCCGAATCGCGGACCTTCCCAGTAAGTCCATTTTTCATCCAATGTGGCTCTGGTTCCGTCGATCAGGACCTCTGCGCCTGCGATGGGTTTTGCATTGAGACCAACATCTGCTCGGCAGCGCGTCGGGTGCGCCAGTGCCATGATTTGAACCGCAAGCACGAGGTAAATGGTTTTTGGGGTGTGAAGCATATCAATATCCAAATGGCGGCTTGTTACAAACAATGGCGTAGCGGTGAGCAAGTGATGTTGCAGCCTAGTTTTTTGGCGCCGGAGGGGGCAGTGGATCTCCCGGCATCTTTTTTCCAAGCTCCAAGTCTGACACTTTCATCCCTTTGCGGTAGCCGTTGAAACCGTAGAAGCTGGGCTGGTATTCATCGACGAAGCGCACATCTGCTTTGACTGGAACATCCATCTTCAAGCCCCAGTAGACTCCGTTGATTACAAGTCGCCTGAGGCCCTCGTTCAGCAAATCATCCGCAGATCCCATCGTCGTACAGAGTACGCGGTTAGTGTGGCCAGATGCCGTAGAGTGCTCACGGACCCAGGCTACCGGCATCATTGGATCGTTGACGTCTTGCTCGACTTTGTCAGTGACACGAGCCTTCACGCGTTGGGCGGGTTTTGAATCGGGGGTGAGCCCTGAAACAACCTGACCGCGTAGAAGAATGGTCGCATCGGCGGGCGGGTATGCCTCGTAGACGTCAGTCGCGCCAAAAACATCGGAGACTCCGTGCAGTAGCGAATGGCCTTCAGCGCCTGGTTCGATGACGCCTCTTGTGCCCTCGACCTTGTGATTACCCCAGTGTGATACCCACTTTTCGCCGAGGACTTGCTTCCCAAAATCGCTCAGGCGGTTTTTGTTGAAGGCGTGTGTGCTGGTTCGCAGGCCGATGATTGGTTTACCGCTGTCCACCACTTTTTCAAATCGGCTGAGTGTTTCCTCAGGCCAGTTGCGGAATCGCAGTGAGAGGATGAGCGCATCCGCGGTTTCAAGCAGCTCAGGATTTGAGAGTGAAGTGCCGTCGTTGGGTGCGATGACCCCTTCTGAATCAACCGAGAAAAGGACGGAGCATTTGAAGCCGTGCCTTTCGCTGAGGATCTTTGCAAGCATTGGAAGTGACTCTTCAGAGCGGTATTCTTCGTCCCCTGCAATTAGAACGATGTGTTTGCCGGTTCCCGGGCCCGTCTTGCCCTCGAAAGTTAGGGAGTGTTCGCCAGCGTTGACGAAATGACTGGCTAGAATCGACGCTGCAAAGGCGATGGGCTTGGTGATGGA
>JBILLC010000150.1:0-5674 GCA_044376275.1 Chthoniobacteraceae bacterium
ATCCAGCAAATCCGCCAAGAATCTGGCCGAGATAAATTCCCATTTGATGGAATCCGATCGCTCGTGAACGTGTCGGCCCCTGATGATATTCCGCGATGAGTGCAAGTGCTGTCGGAATGTAAAACGCCTCGCTGACTCCCATCAGCGCCCGTGCAGCAAGTAGCTCCTGAAAGGAGTGGGTATGGCCTGTCCACCAAGTGATCGCAGACCAAAGAAACAGACTCAGCGTGATGACGTGTTTTTTACTCACGCGGTCCGCGATGAATCCTCCGAATGGACTTAGAATGGCGTAGGTCCATTTGAAGCACGCGAGAATCATGCCCCAGTCGGCCTTGTTGGCGATATCCGGGATATCGGTGGTGATGGAGGCCTTCATGGTCGCCAGCATCTGCCGGTCCAGATAGTTGAGAACAGCGACGGGAAAAAGAAGGGCGACTACGAACCAGCAATACCTGAGCGTGCTGCTTGGAGGGTTGTTCATCGGGGTGGGTGTGATCTAACGCCACCCCGAACCCCGCGTCGAGGTCTGTAGTAACATGCACTCGCCATCGCGAGGGTGGGGGGCTTGAACCCGCCGGGCTAGGAGCGGATCCAGCGTCCGAGCTTCTGCTCCAAAGCCGGTGTCCAATCGACGCTAAACTGCTGAGCAGGAATAACTCGAACGCGTGCGCCGTCCTCCCGCTCGAAATTCATGATGACGGGCCTCATTCCCGAGCTGGACAACAGTGCATCCCGGATGTCGAGCAGGTCCTGCTCGCTTGTCCCCTCCATATGCAGGTTCAGATGCACAGGTTTTGTGGATGCCGCCGGCTTCTTCAGCGGGCTGATTTCATTCGCAGTGAGCCGAATGACCCCCTCGTCCCGCGCATCAAGGCGCGCCGTGATGGACACGAGCTTCCCGGTCTCGATATGCGCAGCTGACTTGGCGAATGCCTCTCCAAAGACGCCCACCTCAATCGAGTCCGTGAGATCCTCAAGCATGACCAGCGCAAAAGGCTTGCCGCTCTTTTTTGAAAACCGTTTGTCAACGCTCACCAACGATCCGGCAACCGTAACCACGGGGTTCTTTTCACTCGGATCGTCGTGTGCAGCAAGATTTGCGATCGCGACATACTTTCCGCTATCAAACAATGAACGGTAGCGGTCGAGCGGATGGCCCGTGACATAGAAACCGAGCAGCTCCTTTTCCGCAGCCAGCTTTTCCTCCGGGCTCCATGGAGTGACCGCGGGACCTTTTCTGGCCCGTGAGCGTGTCGGCGCCGTTGTCAACGCGTCAAAAAGCGAAACCTGCCCTTGCGCCTTGTCGCGGCCAAGGCTCGCCGCCGCAGCCATCGCGCCCTCTACTTCGGAAAATAACTCTGCGCGCTCCTTGCCCGTCCAGTCGAACGCACCACAGCGGATGAGGCTTTCAACCGATTTTCTGTTCACCCTTTTGGTGTCGGCGCGGGCGCAGAAGTCCTCAAGGGACTGAAACGCACCCGATTTGTTGCGCTCTTCAACGACAGCCTCCATCGCCGCCTCGCCTACGTTTTTGATCGCGGCGAGGCCGAACCGAATGCCTGCTCGCTCGTTCTCAATTTCCGGCTCAAAACTCAGCCCGCTTCGATTGACATCGGGCGAGAGAATCAGAATCCCCATGCGCTGGCATTCCGCGACAAAGATCGAGAGTTTGTCTGTCTTCCCAACTTCGTTGCCCATCACCCCGCACATGAATTCAACAGGATAGTTCGCTTTCAGGTATGCAGTTTGGTAGCTCACCCACGCGTACGCTGCAGAGTGCGATCGGTTGAATCCGTACCCAGCAAATTTTTCGAGCAAATCAAAAATCTCGTTAGCCTTGTTTTCAGGAATATTATTGAGGTCCTTGCATCCTTTGATGAATTTCTCGCGCTCCTTGGCCATTTTCTCCTTGTCCTTTTTGCCCATTGCGCGGCGGAGCAGATCAGCGCCCCCAAGCGTGTATCCAGCAAGCACCTGGGCAGCCTGCATGACCTGCTCCTGATAGACAAAAATGCCGTAGGTCTCCGAAGTGACCTTTTCGAGAAGAGGATGCTCCCATTTGATCTTAGACTCGCCCTTCTTGCGCTTGATGTAGTCGTCGATGAGATCCATCGGACCCGGACGATACAAAGCGAGGATTGCATTGATATCTTCGATGTCTTTGATGCTGAATTTTTTGCAGGTTTTAACCATCCCGCCGGATTCAAGCTGGAACACCGCGACCGTCTCGCCGCGGTTCAATAAGTCGAATGTCGGCTGGTCTGACATCGGAATGGACTCAATTTTAAAATCGGGTTTCTTCCGACGGATGAGGGCCACCGCGTCGTGTATGACCGTCAGCGTCTTCAGCCCGAGGAAATCCATCTTGAGCATTCCCAAATCGGTGAGCGGGCCCATTGAGTACTGGCTCACAATCGATCCGTCATTCGAGCGCATCAGCGGTATGTACTCGGAAAGATCCCGGTCGCTGATGACGACACCAGCGGCGTGTACGCCGAATCCGCGTTTGAGGCCTTCCAGCGTGCAGGCGTACTCCCAAAGCTGTCGGGTGGCTGGTTCATTCTCGACCGCCGCCTTTAGCTCTGGGTTCTTGTCAATCGCTCCGTCGGTGTGTTCCAACTGGCCGGTCTCTTTGTTCTTTTTATCGAAACCCGCAAGTGTGATTCCTAGCTCGTTGGGGATCATTTTCGCGAGCCGGTCTGATTCACCGTAGGAGAAGCCCATTACACGCCCGACGTCGCGTATCACAGATTTGGCGCCCATGGTGCCGAAGGTCGCAATCTGTGCGACGGCGCGCTCGCCGTATTTGTTGCGGACGTAATCGATGACTTCTCCACGGCGGCTCTGGCAAAAATCGACATCGATATCAGGCGGACTGACGCGCTCTGGGTTTAGAAAGCGCTCGAAGAGCAGTTTGAACGCGATGGGATCGATGTCTGTGATGCCCATCAGATAGGCGACCATCGATCCTGCTGCAGACCCGCGTCCCGGGCCCACCGGAATGTCGCGCTCCTTCGCCCAATTGATAAAATCCCAGACGATCAGGAAGTAGTTGATGAATCCCTGTTTTTCCAAGAGCGCAAGCTCGCGTTCAAGCCGCTCCTGAATGACTGAAGACTGTGCATCCGCCCCATAACGGCTTGCGAGCCCGCGTGTGCAGATTTCGCGTACGTATTGATTCTGATCCATCCCCTCGGGAGGCGTGTAGTTCGGATACTTCGGCTTGCCGAACTCAATTTTGACGTTGCAGCGTTCAGCGATCTCCAAGGTGTTGCGTAACGCCTCCGGATGTTCTCGGAAGAGTTGTGACATCTGTGATGGATCCTTGAAGTAAAGCTCGGGGACGTAACGAAGACGCTTTTCATCCGCAATATTGCATGCAGTGCCCACGCAGATCATGACGTCGTGAGCCTCGTGATGTGAACGTTCCAAAAAATGAACGTCGTTTGCTGCGACAAGTCCAAGTCCGAGATCCCTCGCCATCTTCAAAAGAACTCGATTGCAGCGATGCTGCTGCTCGATGCCATGATCGTGCAGTTCAATAAAGAAATTTTCCTTACCCAGAATGTCCCTGTATTGGCCCGCAAGATCCCATGCGCGCGCCTCATGGTCGGCGAGGATGGCCTGATTGATCTCCCCATTCAGACAGCCGCTCAGCGCAATTAATCCGTCGCTGTGTGCCGACAACAGTTCCTTGTCGATTCGCGGCTTGTAGTAAAATCCGTCAAGATGAGCGAGCGAGACGAGTTTGACGAGGTTCTGGTATCCCGCGTTGTCTTTGGAGAGCAGTGTGAGGTGGAATGCGTGTTCACGGTTCTGACCCGTCTTGCGTTCGGTGTGCGAGCCGGCGGCGATGTAGGCCTCAACCCCGATGATTGGTTTCACTCCAGCCTTTTCCGCCTCCTGATAAAATTCGATTGCTCCAAAAAGATTGCCGTGGTCTGTCAGCGCCACCGCAGGCATCCCGCAGGACTTGACCTTTTTCATCAACTCAGGGATCCGGACGGATCCATCAAGCAACGAATATTCTGAGTGGAGGTGGAGGTGGACGAAATCAGACATGGGTGGGTGTAGATGATACGCGGATCATCCCCGGTTCGCAAAGAGCGCTCGACCTCGATTTTTCAGAATCCGCTGAAGTTGCCGCGTTAAGATTTTGTTTTTGCTTGCGCTTCTTCAAAGAGCGCACGCCAGTACTGGAGCCGTTCTTTGACCCGCCGCTCCGCCCCGTTTTCAGAGGGTTCATAATACCTTCTCCCCTCGCTCAGGTACGCTTGGGGGACATAGGCTCCATCAAAATCGTGAGAGTACTGGTATCCTGAATAGCCAAGCTGCTTCGCACCGGAAAATTTCCCGTCGCGCAAATGAAGCGGGACTGGGAGCGTAACCCCGGATTCAACGTCTTTTTTGGCCGCAAGAATACCCGCGTAGGCCCGGTTGCTTTTTGGCGCGGTGGCCAGATAAACCGTGGCGTGCGCGAGCGGAATCTGCGCCTCGGGGAGCCCGATGAATTCGACGGCTTGCTGGGCGGCAATAGCCAGAGGCAAGGCTTGCGGATCAGCCATCCCAACATCCTCGCTTGCCAGGATGACGAGACGCCGCGCGAGGAAACGGATGTCTTCACCGCCCACGAGCATGCGTGCCAGCCAGTATAGGGCTGCGTCGGGATCGCAGCCGCGCACGCTTTTGATCAGTGCCGAAATGGTGTCGTAATGTTGGCTGCCATCGCGATCGTAGACGACGGCTTTTCGTTGGATGCTTTCCTGGGCATGTTCCAGAGTGATGTGGATGTCGCCGTCTGTAGATGGAGGCGTGGTGAGGGCGGCAAGTTCCAGTGCATTGAGGGTTTTTCGGGCATCGCCCTCCGAATGTATGGCGAGATGCTCGAGAGCGTTTGAATCGGCGCTGATTTGGCGTGTGCCAAGTCCGCGGTCCCTGTCCGCAAGTGCTCGCCGTTGCAGTGCAACAAGGCATGAAACATCGATTGGTTCTAGTTGGAAAACCTGTGAACGAGAGACAAGCGCGGATGTGAGTACGAAGTACGGGTTGTGCGTCGTGGCGCCGATCATCCGGACAGTGCCCTTTTCAAGATCCGGGAGAAGGACATCCTGTTGCGCCTTGTTGAGTCGATGGATCTCGTCAATAAACACAATCGTGCGCATTCCATTGGCGCGCTCGCGTTCCGCAGCCGATTGAAGTGCGCGCCGGATGTCCGTCACTGAGTTTTCGACACCGCTGAGAGGCTCAAAATGGGCATTGGTGGAACGCGCGATGATGCGTGCGAGCGAAGTTTTGCCGGTGCCGGGGGGACCGAATAGAAGAATGGAAGTGATGCGATCCGCCTCGATGGCACGTCGCAGCAGCTTGCCCGGGCCAAGGATGTGCGTTTGTCCGGTATATTCCTCGAGACTAAGTGGACGCATTCGTTCGGCGAGCGGCGCGTTCGCCGAGCGGATGGCGTTGGGGTCTGCGTCTTTCAAATAACTTTCGGAAGTTTGGTTGTTCAAAAATAGGTCCGCCATGCGTTGGGGAACGATGCATCAGAGGTGGTCATAACACCAGAGTCTGGTGGGGCCGGCTTGGGGCGTGTTCTTTCGTGGGGCTGAGCGCCATGGTGCGGCATTTGTGAACAAGGTTAGGAACAACGTGACAATGAATACAAAATTAGTGCTTG
>JBILLC010000151.1:0-5648 GCA_044376275.1 Chthoniobacteraceae bacterium
GATCTCCGAACGGTTTTTGGTCCAAAGCGGCTGAATTGTGTTTACCACTTTCCCATTCAACTCGATCGGGAAGGATACAAAATTTGAGTACCGCTTAATGATCTGCTCGATCCTGTAGCCGTTTGAAAAATCCTTGTCGTCCTCGGAAAGCTGCAAAACAATTCGGGTCCCGCGCTCCAAATCCGGAGCCGCCTCGAGTTCATAACCCGTTTTCCCGTCACTTTTCCAAATCCATCCCTGCTCATCGGGACGGTAGGAGCGGGTGTAAACAGTCACCTGACTTGCAACCATGAACGCGGAGTAAAAGCCCACCCCGAACTGCCCGATCAAATGCGCATCCCCCTGATGCTTTTTCATCTGCTCAAGGAATGCTTTTGATCCTGAATGCGCGATGGTACCGAGATTTTCAACCAACTCAGCCTGCGTCATGCCAATGCCCGTATCAGTAATGGTAATGGTTTTCGCCCCGTCATCTGTCGTGACGCTGATGCCCAAGCTTTTCTGCGGATCCAAGATGGATGTACCCGCAGTCTGCTGCAAAAACTGAAGTTTTTCATTCGCGTCAGCAGCGTTGGAAATGAGTTCCCGGACAAAAATCTCTTTGTCCGTGTACAGCGAGTGGATGACGATCTCTAGCAGTTGCGCGATCTCGGCCTGGAATTCGTGTTTCTCTGTTTTAGACATAGACCACCAAGACTACAGCACTCGGGCCGTCTTCGGGAAGGGGTCTTCCACAGATGAAAATCAAAAAATTGACATCCATCTGCCAAAGATCGACACCGGCTACGAAGCAAGACCACAGCTGGGTTTGCCGTGAACGATTTCACGCTCCAGGAGCCACCAACACCGGCATTCTCAAACGTCAATTCTCAATCGACACAGGTGTGCCGACTTCGACATTTCTAAAGAAAGCCTCCGCCATGAAGCGAGGCATCCGGATGCAGCCGTGCGAAGCCGCGTAGCCGGGAAGAAAACCTTCATGCATTCCAATACCATCCTTGATTCTCATGAAATAAGGCATCTTCGCTCCATCAAACCGCGCTCCCGGCGGCATCGGGTCCTTGGTGCGATCAATGTCCTTTTGGACGATACGACCTTGCGCGTCGACGTAGTCGCCATACTTGCCAGAGGCGTAGTTCTTGTCCTTTTGCTGGATCTTGAAAGAGCCTGTCGGTGTTCCAAACCCCTCGCGACCCGTCGAGATCGTCGCCACTCCCGCCAGCTCACCGCCGATGTAAAAATACGACCGCTGCTCGCTAAGACGAATCACTATGTTGCGCGGGCCAGTCTTCCCTTCCCCGTCCCAGTAACTGTAATTGTCAAAATTACCACGGGCATCATCCCTGGCGGAGAATCCCCCCAGATACACGGTATCCTTCCGAAGCCTGGGATCCATACTCTGGCATCCCGTCAAAAACATCAGCACTGTCACGATCGGTAGAAGAAAGCAGGGCGGATGCCAAAAGCGATGCATGGGGCGAGTCAATGTCTGAAGTTGGGTACTCAATAAAAAACGATTCATGAGTCACGTCAAGGCCCAGCAAACAGACTTAGGATTTACAACGAACCGGTGCTCGACGAGTGTTGAGCCCGCCGGCGCACTCTTCCCACACCTCACCCCATGAGCTCCACATCCAAACGCACGCCTCTTGCGGCGACCCACGAATCATTGGGAGCCCGAATGATGGAATTTGGCGGCTGGCACATGCCGGTTCAATATCAAGGAATTTTGCAGGAACACAAAGCCGTACGCGAGGCGGCAGGCTTGTTTGACATCTCACACATGGGTGAGGTGTTTGTCTCAGGACCAGGCTCAGAACTATTCCTGAACATGCTGCTCACAAACGACGTCCGCAGACTTCCCGTAGGGGGAGGGCAGTATACGCTCATGCTCAACGAAAACGGCGGTGTTCTCGATGATCTGCTGTGCTACCGGATCGAGAAAGAGCACTATCTGCTGATCGTCAATGCATCAAAAATTGATACAGATTTGGCATGGAGTCGTTCGCTGGCATCCGGCTTTGAGCCGTCCGTTCAAGTTGAAAATCAGAGCGCTCTATGGGCAGGGCTTGCACTCCAGGGCCCAAGGAGCGCGGCAATCATGGAGCGGCTTTTTCCGCAAATCGACGAACACGGAAACCCATCCACCTTGCTGCTTCCCGCGCGGAACACGATCACTTCGATGCCAGTGGCAAACGCCCCGCTGCTTGTTGCCCGGACGGGCTACACTGGAGAGGACGGCTTCGAGTGTTTTTGCGCATGCCAAAGCGCGCCCTTTTGGTGGGACACAATTCTTAGAACCGGTGAGCCCGAGGGAGTCGTTCCATGCGGGCTCGGAGCGCGCGATACGCTCCGACTCGAAGCAGGCTTTCCTCTCAATGGAGCCGATCTTTCACCCGAACACACGCCTCTCGAAGCGGGTCTCGGAGCGTTTGTCAGGCTCGAAAAAGAACGTTTTGTGGGCCGTGAGGCGCTCCTTGTGCAAAAAAAAGAAGGCGTTTCCTCAAAACTCGCAGGCTTAAGAATGGATGGCCCTACGCCTCCACCTCGGGCACATTATCCAGTGTTGTTCGACGGTGTGCGCGTGGGTGAAACCTGCAGCGGCTCCTTATCACCCACTTATGGAATCGGAATCGCACTCGCATATCTTCCATCACATCTCTGTGCGATCGGCCAGAAAGTCACCGTAGATATCCGGGGCAGGCAATTTCCCGCGACTGTTTCTCCTCGCTCAATTCTCAAACACAGACCGTAACAGCCATCTTCAACTATTGCTCAAAAAATGATCAACGTGCCCACAGACTCTCTTTACGCCAGCTCACACGAATGGCTGCGACGCGATGGTGATATCGCTGTCGTAGGCATCACTGATCACGCGCAGCACGAACTTACCGACGTCGTGTACGTCGAGTTACCTTCCGTTGGAACACATGTTTCGGCTGGCCAACAAATCTGCGTCGTTGAATCCGTGAAGGCGGCAAGTGACATCTACAGCCCTGCCGCCGGACCCGTCGAGGCGGTCAACGAAGCATTGTCAAACGCACCGGAGTTGATCAACACCGCACCGCATGGCGAAGGCTGGATCTTTAAACTCCGCCTCGATGCAGATGCCGACCTCTCCCACTTAAAAACCCCCGACCAGTACGCTGCTCAACTTGGGCAGGCCTGAAAACTCTCGACAAGCCGCCAACGGTTATACGGGTCATGGATAAAGAACTACCCGTGTTGGTCCTTGCATCAAGTTCACCCCGCCGTAGCGACCTCCTCAGAGCGTATGCAATACCGTTTGAAATCGCACTGCCAGACGCCGAAGAACTCTCAGACACCAGCATCTCGCCGTCCGAGCTAGTACGGTTAAACGCACAGATCAAGGCACGTGCTGTGGCAGCCCGAATGCCCGACCGGATCATCCTCGGCGCTGACACTGTCGTTGCATTTGAAGGACGCGTTTTCGGCAAGCCCAAAGACTGGGACGAAGCCGAGGACATGCTTGAAGGCCTCAATGGAAAAGCTCACGAAGTCTTATCTGGCGTGTGCCTCTGCCACGCTGCGTCATCCCGCGAAATTCTGTTTATCGAGTCAACACTCGTGCAGTTTCACAACCGATCCCGCGCCGAGCGGCGCGCGTATCTGGAACGCATTCAGCCCCTGGATAAAGCCGGGGCTTACGCAGCCCAAAGCGACGACGGATTCATGATTCGCGAAATCAGCGGACTGATGTCGAACGTCATCGGGCTTCCCGTCGAAAGCTTGCTCCCAAAACTGAAAAAAGTCACCGCGAGCCTGACCCTTGGTCAAACAGACCGTTTTTAGTCCTAGATTGGCCTACGGTTTTTGCGGCGGCTTCGCAGCTTCAAACTTCGTTGCGATAGGCTTCCCGAATTCGTGGTAGCCAAAAATCTTATCACCAACTTTCACCTCGGTGACCCACTTTTCATACACCTTCACGTGCGAGGTCATCTTGGTATCGTCCTTATAGTACAAGACCCAGCCGTAGTCCCCTTTGTTTTTCTCGTATTTCTTGTCCACTACAAATCCTTCGAAGGGGATCCGTTCGCCCTCGATCACTGCAGGCCTGGGTTTCGCGGTTTCCTTGCAAGAAGCACACATCAGCGCTAGGAGCATGATCAGTCTCTTCATAAAGCATCGTTTTTCGTGAGTTTATCGATGTTTCCAAATCACTCAAGCGCCTTGCGACAAATCAGCGCGCCGCCTCCGCGTGCCACACCTTGAGGTCGTCTATGAGCCCATCTTTTCCGGCTACGCCGAATTCAATTTTCGACTTTGTGGCATGGCCGATTCCCCCTGATTGCAGGTATCCCACCGGAATTCCATCAATGCTTGCCCGCATGGCATCCCCGACGGTCTCGAGAGTCATTGCATACCACCTTCCGGCCTCCAGCTTGAGTGGGAAAGTCGCCAAACGGCCCGCCAACAAACGTGCCCTCTCCTCCTTCTTTGCAGGGTCCTCTGCCATCGCCCGAATGTCCCACCTCTGCGAACCCTCCCTTTCATCCATCAACGTCAACCCATTGAGCCGGACTTGAGCCCTGCAAATGTGTCCGTACTGGGAACCCTTGTAATTCCGATCGTCGAACTCGACATCAATCATGCTAGCGCCTTCGAACCGAATCTTGACCTCTACAACGCTATCCTTGGTTGGAATCTCCAGCCCATGAACCGCAGCATGGGCTTTTTCGGCGGGCTTCCCATCCGAGGCCGGCACGTCTTTTTCTCGCGTCTGAGATCCTCTCAACACGCCATTCTCAACCACAAATGTAGGCACAACCTTGTGCCACACGGCCGCAGGCTCGCGTCCCTCAAAGTCATCCGAAAAAAGGAGATGCGTCTTTCTGGCAATCGAATCTTTAGGGATCTCTGGCAGCCCCGCAAAAACAGCTCCCACACCCGTCGTGAAGAAAAGAAAAAAGCAAATATTCAGCATTCCTCGAAATTAGCTGAGATTGCCCAAAATGAAAATCTTCAATCCTCGGCGATTACACCGCATGCAAACCGCCCCTGCTGGAATATCAAAACATCTGAAAGCACATCACAGACGAGGCAAACACCGTGAGCAGAAATGGCAAATCTTATTACTCAAGATGCTCTCCCGAGGATTTCTGATCGATATTGCTTCGGACTTTTTCCCTCAAACTTCCTAAAGCTCCGATTAAAATGGGTGATTGATTGAAACCCTGCCTCGAATGCCACCTCCGCAATCCGGACGTGAGGATTTTGGAGAAGATTTTTCGCTTTGATCACCCGCACCTGCGCCAGATATTGCGTGAACGTGAGTCCCGTCGCTTTTCGAAAAACCTTACAGAAATAGAAGACACTCATGTTGAGCTGTGCAGCGACATCACCAACGTGCAGATCTTCCTGCTGATGCTCGCAAATAAACTCGCGTGCCTTTCGAATCACGGGCGCTTCCGCCTCAGACGGCATCGATGCTTCCTTCTCAAACACGATGCTTAAGTGCCGGGAGAACACCTGCAGAAGCTCGATGAACGCCGAGTATTGGTGCGGAGTCAGTACTTTAGAGTGGTACCACGCTTCCTCCATGCGCGAGAGATCCGTGTCCAATCCCCAATGAACCATCAACTTGGCCACTTTTGAAAACTGCGATTTTCCGAGCGGCTTCAGCGCGA
>JBILLC010000232.1:0-4577 GCA_044376275.1 Chthoniobacteraceae bacterium
CCATCATCCTCTGCGACCGGCGCGTCCAGCGAGGCAGGCCTGAGCGAGACCAGACGCAACTGCGCAAGTTTCGGCGCCGAAATGCCCACCTCCGCCGCCAACTCCTCGTCCGTCGGCTCACGCCCGAGCTCCTCGCTCATTCCCGCCGACAACCTCCGCACCTTTGCGATCTTGTCGACCAAATGCACCGGGAGCCGGATCGTTTTGCTCTGATTGGCCAGAGCCCGCTTGATGCTCTGCTTGATCCACCACGCCGCGTAGGTGCTCAGCTTCCCGCCCTTGGACGGATCGAAGCGCTCCACCGCCTTGATCAAACCGATATTCCCCTCGGACACCAGATCAGGCATCGGCAATCCGAGGTTTGCGTAATCATGCGCGATCTTCACCACCAAACGCAGGTTCGCGGTGATCATGTGCGCACGCGCCTCCTTGTCCCCCATCTTGATTTTCGCCGCGAGCTCGATCTCCTGCTCCGCACTCAAGAGAGGCGTCCTCGCAATCTCGCGCAAATACATCCGAAGTCCCGAATCACTCTCGCCGAAGGCTGATTGGTTCATAAAAAAATCTCCATGGCGCGCAACCGATCACCAAGGCACTGAACCCAGCCCCGCCTCTGGCCCGTTAAAAATCCATCCTCCACCGATGCTCACTCCCCGGGCGCGTTCACCGCGTTCGCCGCGTTCACCGCGTTCACATTGCCGCCACCATGGAGAGGACACCCCTTTGAAACAAAAGCCATTTTTCCCATACCAAAAACCACTCTCAGAACCGCTTTCAGAACCTTGCCGCCGGACGCTCGGGCAACCCCGCTCCACAACCATGGGAGCGGCACCCCGCCTCCTACTTTATTACGACTCGAAAAACGCGGGGAACGTTCGAAAATGTTTTGCGAAAAAACGGGTTCCGCAACGCCTGCGCCACTTCCAACCGTGCATTGGTGATTTGAATCCGATGCGAATGGTTTGCTCCGAGAAAAACGCGTCAAACAAAGCCCTCTTTAAGCTTCAGACCATCGTTGCGCCGGCATAGACTTACCCCCACCCTGTGACCACCCCCTTGATCCACCCCGATCTTGCAACCCTCAATGCGCTGCCCAACCCGATCTGGGCGGGCACGCCCGCAGGTCACTGTCACTTCGCCAACGAAGCGCTTGCAAAGCTTGTCGCCACCCCGTCCACCGAACTGCTCGAGTTGAACTGGCTGCGCTTCGTGCCCGAAGAGGAGCAGCAGCCGCTTTTGTTTCAGCTCGAAGACTTGTCCTCCCGCCTTGCTCGTTTCAGAACACGCATCCGGCTGCAGCTCCGCAACCGGGTCCGCGCCTTCCGAGTCGAAGCGCGCGTCCTCAGCTCCGAGCAGGGCGAGGAACCCCTGGTGCTGCTCAGCCTCGAGGATATCACTTATACCAGCCGCGCGTCGCTGCGCCGCCAGCTGCATTCCGAGCAGCTTCGGATCTGCTTTGAGCATGCGCCGGTCGGGATCGCTTTTTTAAACACCGATCTGCGTTTTGTGAGGGCGAACCCGCTTCTGTGCGCGCTTACCTCCCCCGATGCCGGTCACCTGGAAGGGCAATCCCTGCAGGAGGCGCTCGAGCCGCATATGCAAGCGCATGCTGTGGCGGATATCGTGAGTGTGTGCAAAAACACTTTGGCCACGGGAACCCCGCACACGCTGCATCGCTGGCCGGCCGGCCTCTCGCGGGATGATCGTCCCAACCGCTTTACGGATTGGGAGGTCCGACGGATCCAGACTACGGAAGGGGAGCCGGTTGGGCTGTTGCTCACGCTCGCGGATGTCAGTGAACAGAAAGAGGCTGAAGACCGGCTTCGTCTGCTTGCGAGCGTTTTAGAAACCACAACGGACTTTGTTTCGGTGCACGCCCCTGACGGGGCGATTTTGTTTTTAAATAGTTCCGCCCGCAACGCGGCGGGAATAGCACCTGAGGCGCTGGTGGGAGGCTTACATTACCGCGATATCCAGCCGAAATGGGCCTGCAAGATTGTTTCGGAAGAGGGATTCCCCACCGCCGAACAGGAGGGAAGCTGGGAGGGGGAGACAGCTTTTCGCGAAGCCAGCGGCAATGAGATCGCGGTTTCTCAGCTGGTTTGCGCCCACCGGAATCCGGCCGGGGAGATCGAGTTCTTCTCGTGTATTCTGCGCGACATCTCGGAGCGCAAGGCGCTTGAGTCAATGCGACTGGAGTGGGCAAACCGCTATGATACCGCGATCAAGGCCAGCGGCCAGTTGCTCTTTGACTGGCTCACTGCGTCGGGCGAAATCAAGTACGCTGGAGACGCAACGCGAGTCCTCGGGGTGGATATCAACGCGCTGGAGGGTGGGGTTCCGCGGCTGCTGGAGCTCATTCATCCTGAGAACCGGCAGGGGTTCGAGCAGGAAACAAAACGGGTCGCCGCGTCGCGCGAGCCGCTCTCCTACGAGTTTCGCGTCGCCAACGCCGATGGCCGGGACATCTTCGTACAGGCCCGGGGATTCTCGCTGTCCCAGTCCGCAGAGGGTGATGGCCGGATGATTGGCTTTTTTGAGGACGTGACCATCGCGCACCAATTCAGGGAGCAGCAGAACCGCTCCCAGGAACTGCTGGAGCGGCGGGTGCAGGAGCGCACCGCCGAGCTTGCGCTCGCGAACGCGGTCATCGAGGACAGGGCGCGGCAACAGGCGGCCGTGGCGCAGCTGGGGGCCCGCGCGCTGTCGGCGCTGACGACCGAGGCGTTTCTGAGCGAGGCCGCGACCACCATCATCCAGACGCTGCGGGTTGATTTCTGCTCAATCCGCGAACTTTCCGCCGACCGAAATTTTCTCGAGCTGAAAGCATCAGCGGGGTGGCCCGCTGAAATCCAGCTCGAACAGCTGCGGGGTGGGAAGGAGTCGCAATCAGGGTTTGCGATTCTCACAGGTGAGCCCGTGTTGGTGGAGGACATGGCGACGGAAAACCGGTTTGAGATCAGTGATTCGGTCAAGAAAACAAAGTGCACCAGCAGTGTGTCGGTTCTGATTGCGTTTGAGGACAAGCCGTTTGGTGCGATGAGTGTTTTCAGCCGGCCGAGGCGCATCTTCACGCAGGACGACATCAACTTTCTGCAGGCGGTCGCAAACGTGGTGGCCGCTGCGGTGCAACGGCAGCGAGCCGAGGAGGGACTGCGGCTCGCGAGGGAACAGGCTGAGCAAGCCAACCGTGCGAAGAGCGAATTTCTGTCCCGGATGAGCCACGAGTTGCGCACGCCACTCAACGCGATCCTGGGTTTTGCGCAGCTTTTAAAAATAGAGGAACCTAGCGGCGCGCAGGCTGAGAGTATCGGTCACATTGTGCGCGCCGGGCAGCACCTGCTGGCTCTCATCAATGACGTGCTGGATATTGCACGCATCGAGGCGGGCAGGCTGCCGCTGACCCTTGAACCCATCGATGCGGAGGCTGTGCTGAGTTCGAGCATGGAACTCATGCAGCCCATCGCGGCGAGACACGGGGTGAGTGTCGAACTGATCGCACCCGCCACCAAGCATTTCGTCAGAGCCGACCGGCTGCGTCTCAAGCAGGTTGCATTGAACCTGGTTTCCAACTCGATCAAATACAGCCCGCGGGGGGGCGTGGTGGACATCCGGATCAGGGCCGCGGATGACCGGGTCCGCCTGGAGGTGCAAGATCGCGGGCAGGGCATTCCTCAAGAAAAGCGCGAACATCTTTTCCGCCCGTTCGAGCGCCTCGGCGTGGAAGAGGCAAAGATCGAGGGCACCGGGATTGGATTGAACCTTTGCAAGGGCCTCGTGGATGCGATGCATGGGGAGATCGGACTGGATTCTCCAGCGGAGGGTGGGGCGATTTTCTGGGTGGAGTTGCCGTCCGTGGACTCCGGCGAACCAGCGCAACTGCGCTTGCAGCCTGTCCAGCCTTCGCTGCCCTCCGTCTCGGTATCGAAGGGAGAATTCGAGGCGAAGGTTTTGTATATTGAAGGGCACGACTTTGATGTGCACGTCATGGAGCGAATGCTCCAGAACACCGCCGGCTACCGCTTGATTTCGGCAATGCAAGCGGACCTTGCGCTGGAACTCGCGCGGGAGTACCAGCCGAATGTCATCCTCCTGGACGTGGAGTTTCCGGATGTGCCTTTCGAAGCGCTGATCGCCCAGATGCAGTCAGAGGAGGCGCTGAGGAGCATCCCGTTAATTTTGGTCAGTAACGAGCAAAGCGATGCAAGGCTTGGTCAACTGCCAAACCTCAGGATCACCGAGGCTCTGACCAAACCCTACTCCCGCTCCCAGTTGATTGCAGCGATCGGACGTGCTCTCGGACGCTGATTTTTTGAACGTCCGCGCCCTCCCCCTGTCAAAGAGAGGGTGGGGCAGAGCGCAGGCCGCCCAAAAGTTTGGCGCGGAGTTGAGGCTTCCGGGAAAAGGAAGGAGGAACCTTATCCGCGGGCCACCGGGCGATGGGAGGCAGGCGCCAGCCCGAAGCTTCACCATGCTGAAATTCCTGAGTCCGAAACCTCGCTGAACCAAAATCCAGAACAAGGCACCGAGAAGAAGGATCCTTCCGAATCGACGCCTCCATGGCGCCCAAAGACAAG
>JBILLC010000153.1:0-5590 GCA_044376275.1 Chthoniobacteraceae bacterium
GTTCCGGATTCCGCCACGACAATGATGCCCTTGGTCGGGTCATTGATCGCGCTGGGAATTCCCAGCAGATTTCCTAGCCGGGTCAGAGGCATCAGTTTACCTCGGACACTCACCAGCTCGCCCGTGCCTTGAACCGTGGAAATCATGTTCTCGGTGATGCGCAGACATTCGCGCACGGATAACGTCGGAAGGATAAACTTTTCATCGCCGATCGACACCAGCAGTCCATCGATGATTGCCAGCGTCAGCGGCAGGAAGATTGTGAACGATGAGCCCTGTCCGAATGTGGACTCCACTTCAATGCGTCCGCGTAAACGCGAGATGTTTCCTCGCACGACGTCCATGCCCACCCCCCGTCCGGAAAGGTCGGTGACTTTTTCCGCCGTCGAAAACCCGGGCGCAAAGATCAGTTCGAAGATTTCCTTTTCCGAAAGTGATGCATGGGCGTCGATGATGCCTTTTTGGACGGCCTTGGCGACAATCCGGTCCTTGTCCAGCCCTTTGCCATCATCCGCGATGCAAATCACAATGCCTCCGCCCTGATGGTAGGCCTGAAGGCGGATCGTGCCCAAAGCCGGTTTGCCCTTTGCCACGCGCTCTTCTGGCATTTCGATCCCGTGATCAGCGGAGTTGCGGATCATGTGGATGAGCGGATCCGCTAGTTCCTCCACGATGTTGCGGTCCAGTTCCGTATCCTCACCGGAGAGGAGCAGCTGGATTTGTTTGCCCTGCGACCCAGCCAGATCGCGGACGAGGCGCGTCATTTTCTGGAAAGCGGCTCGGATCGGCACCATGCGCAGCGACATCGCGTTGTGCTGGAGATCTGTGGTGATCCGCGCGAGCTGACGCATACATCTGGCCAGCTGCCGGTCGGTGAGTTCCATCACCTCCGGATGCTGGATCACCATGGACTGCGCAATCACAAGTTCCCCAACAAGGTCCACCAGCGAATCGAGTTTGAGCGTGTCGATTTTGACGAAGTTTGCGGGGCCTTCGCCCGAGGCGGGATTGGCTGGTTTAGGCTTTGCCGGTTTCGCGGCGCTCTGGGGTGCTGGGGAGGCTTGGGTTGCCGTTGCCGCGGCCGGGGTGGGTTGAGGGGTGGAGGCGGGAGCAACCGCTGGAGCAGCAACTGTGGCGCTGGCGATAACCGTTGGAGTCGCCGGTACAGCCGGGGCTGCCGGAGTCGGGGATGGGGATGGGGACGGGGCGGGAGCGGCGGCAGGCTCGACAGTTGCGGCCGGTGGAGTAGGCGTGGCGGGGGCTGGAGTGCTGACTGCAGGGTTTGACGCCGGAGGCTTCGCTGCGGCCGCTTTCGGCGCAGGTGCAGCGGGTGCGGCTTCTGGTTCGGGTTCGCCATGGAGGCAGGCATGGCTGCGGGCGATGATGCTCAGGGTTGGAATGCAAATCGGCTCCCCAGCATCGGTTCCGGCGAGGCGCTCACTGATTTTTTCAATGAATTGGCGGAGCGCGTCCCCGCCTGCAAGGATGATATCGATGACGGGCGTGGTGATTGCTAATTCACCGCGGCGGGCTGCATCGAGCACGCTCTCCAGTTCGTGCGCCAGATTTTTAATCGCCTCTAAACCCAGGTAACCAGCGCCCCCTTTGAACGTGTGGAAAGCTCGGAAAACGCGGTTTAGGGTGTCTTTGTGCGACGGAGTCTCTTCGAGGATGAGGACACCTTGTTCGATGTCTTGTAAAAGGTCCCGGCCTTCGTTGCAAAATTCGTTGAGCAGATCGCCATCGTCCCCGATCTCGATCCTCAGCACGGGCTCTTCCACAGGTTCTCCTTCGCCGGGCTCCGCGCCGGGGTTGCTACCGGGATCTCCTGCTCCGGATGTTGTCGCAGCGGGACTTGGCGAGCTTGCTGAGGAGGACGGGGTGGGTTCCGCGGGCGCATGAATCCATTGGTGGATGGCGGTTTCCATGCGCGGGTACCAGGCATTGAGCTCCTGGAGGAGTTCCGCGGAGAACGCTCCAGCTTGTGCCGCGGCGTTCACCAAGGCGGCCCCCGCACTGAGTTCTTGGGAAAACCCGGGTGAGGCACTTGGTCCGGCGGCAGACCCGAGGGTGGCGAGTGCGGATTGCAGTGCTTCAATGCCCGCCGCGCCGCCGGGTTCCAAAAACGCGAATTCGGTCGCGACGCCCTGCAAGAGCGCGGTGATTTCTGCTATTTTGGCCTCCGTTAGCTTACTCATGACTAAACAGTGAATAAAGTTTGCGGTGTGAAGCGGGGGACCGACGATCAAACGTGAACCTAAACAGTTTGACAAGCATTCTCTGCAATGCGTATCAACGCGCGAGCCGGCTTCTGCTTCAGCAAACCACACGCTGCAAGCGGTTTTTAAAGCCGTTCATCGATGAAATGCCTGATAAAACACCCGTTAAGCCAAGTCTGTTTTGAATCGCGAAGTATAACGAAAACAAACTACGGAAAGTCGTGTTAGTTACATGCCGCAGCGAATATTTTTATCTCAAATTCGCCGCAATTTTGTAACATCAGTCTCGCAACCTTGTAGCACACGAACAGTCAACGCATCGATACGGATATCTTTTCGCCCCTATTGTTTCGCGGAACGTCCGGAAAATATTCAAACCTCCGACAGGTAGTTTTTAAAAAAGGCAACACAACCCATGAGCCAGCCGACCACGCCTCCCGCTTCTGAAGCAAACGGATTGCCCGAGCAGATTCTTAGCCTGGCGGATGCGCTTGGCGAAAAAGTCCGGACTTCGTTAAAGCAAATCGACGAAATCAACACGCAGTCCAGTTTGCTCTCGCTCAACGCGAAGATCGAGGCGGCACGCGCCGGTGCAGCTGGGCGCTCGTTCGCAGTGGTTGCAACAGAGATGGGAGAGCTCTCGGAAACCACCAAACGGGTTGCGGTTCAGCTTTCATCCAAATTGGGCGGCGATATCGCGGAATTGCAGAATATTTCACAGCGGCTGGCTTCGGACGTTCTTGGCACGCGACTGGCGGATCTGGCGCTCACCAACATCGACTTGATTGACCGCAACCTCTATGAGCGTTCGTGTGATGTGCGCTGGTGGGCGACGGACTCGAGCGTGGTGGATTTGCTCGCCGATCCGACTCCGGAGCGCGTCGAGTACGCCTGTAAGCGGCTCGGAGTGATCTTGAACGCTTACACCGTATACTTTGATCTGGTGGTGTGCAGCCTTGACGGCGAGGTGCTGGCCAATGGGCGGCCGCAGACCTACAAGTCGATTGGGATGAACGCTGGCAAACAGCGCTGGTTCCAGAGCGCGCTGCAGACGCGATCCGGAGACGAGTTCGGCTTTGAAATCGTGCACGCCTCTCCGTTGGTGGATGGGGCTTACATTTTGGGCTACTCTTGCGCGGTGCGTCGAGGTGGCGAAGCCGACGGCGAGCCGATCGGCGTGCTGGGTATTTTGTTCAACTGGCGCGGGTTGGCGCAGACCGTTGTGGATCGCACGCCTTTGACAGAAGAGGAAAAAACACGTTCGCGCGTCTGCATTTTGTCCGAAGAAGGAGTCATTCTTGCTGACACGCAGGGAGCGCCGTTGTCTGGGGAACTGCGTTTCCCCGATCGGGAAAGCATATGGACTTCTCCAAAGTGCTTCAGCGAGGTGGAAGAGGAGGCGGGTCAACTTTTAGTTGCGCACGCCAAGGCACCCGGATTCGAGACATACAGCACCCACTGGCACTCGGTGATCCTCCAGCGGTTGTCCTAGATTTAGAGCGGATCAGGGCGCTGAAACGGCGACATCAAAGTGTGACTTAAAAGTCACACTAATCAGATTAACTTTCACCTTCTGGCGGGGTTCACTGCCGAGCTTCGATTTCTCATGTCAGATTTTTCCATAGCCAGAACAGCATTGCGGCGTCCCTGGACGGTTGTCGTCGCTGTACTGGCGATCCTCCTGGCGGCATGGATGGCAACCAAGCGCATGGCCAGGGATGTGTTCCCTTCCCTTGGCGTTCCAACCATCTACGTCGCGCAGCCATACGGCGGGATGGATCCCCTTCAGATGGAGGGCTATTTGACGTACTACTACGAGTACCACTTTCTTTACATCACCGGCATCGAGCACGTGGAGTCCAAGTCCATCCAGGGCGCCTCCATCATGAAGCTCCAGTTTCACCCGGGCACCGACATGAGTAACGCCATGGCGGAGACGGTGGCATACGTAAACCGCGCCCGGGCTTTTATGCCGCCGGGCACGCCCGGTTCGTTCGTGACTCGTTTCGACTCCGGAAGCGTGCCCGTGGGTAATTTGGTTTTTTCCACGGAGAACCCGATGCGCACCGTCGGGCAAATGCAGGACGCCGCCCTCAATATGGTGCGGCCGCTTTTCGCGACGCTTCCGGGCGTTTCCGCCCCCCCACCCTTTGGCGGCAGTGCCCGGACCATTTTGGTTTCGCTCAAGCCGGATCGCTTGCGGGCGTACGGCATTTCGCCAGACGAAATCGTGACGGCTATGACAGCCGCCAACACCATCAGTCCGAGCGGCAATTTGTCGGCTGCCGCGAATTACCCAATTGTCCCAACCAATGCAGTGGTGAAGAACATCCAGGATCTCGCGGCGGTTCCCGTGCGGGTCGGAAGCGAGGGAGCGGTTTTTTTGCGTGATGTGGGGGAAGTGAGCGATGGAAGCGACTTGGTCACCAGCATTGCTTTGGTCAACGGAAGGCGCACGGTTTACATGCCGGTCACCAAACGAAGCGATGCATCGACGCTGACAGTGGTGGAGTTGGTGAAGGCGAATTTATCCAAGTTCAAGGCCGCGTGTCCGGACGACATCAATGTGACGTTTGAATTCGATCAGAGTCCTTGGATTCAGCGAGCGATCATGGATCTGGCGAAGGAAGGTTTGCTCGGAGCAGCGTTGACCGGGCTGATGGTGCTGCTGTTTTTGCGCGACATACGCAGCGCAATCATCGTGGTGCTGAACATTCCGATCAGCATCGCTGCGGCGCTTGTGGGGCTCTGGTTGTCGGGCCAGACGATTAATCTAATGACCTTGGGCGGGCTCGCGCTTGCCGTGGGCATTCTTGTGGATGAAGCCACTGTCGCCCTGGAAAATCTGCATGTGCACCGGCAACGCGGGTCGGGCGTGGCGCGCGCGGCTCTGGATGCGATCAGTGAGACCGCGCTGCCGCGTTTGCTGGCGATGTTGTGCGTGCTGGCAGTCTTTGTGCCCGCGTTCTTTATGACGGGTGCGGCCCGGGCGCTGTTCATGCCGCTTGCGCTCGCCGTGGGGATCAGTATGGCGGCATCCTACCTCCTCTCGAGCACGCTACTGCCGGTGTTGAGTGTCTGGTGGGCGGATCGAAAGGATGCAGCTCCAACTGCAGCAGAAGATTTGAACGCGCGGCGGCAGAGTTTACTCGCAATGCTTGTCGGCCCGTTGGTGCGGCTCGCAGTGGCAATGCGTTTTCTCGTGGTGCCGGGGTACTTCGCTCTCGCAGTTCTGTTCGTGAGCGTTTTCGGGTCACGGCTTGGTTCCGAGATTTTTCCGCAGATTGATGCCGGTCAGATTCAGCTGCGGTTCCGCGCCCAGACTGGGACGCGCCTGGAGATCACCGAGCAGATCGCACAACGAATTCTGG
>JBILLC010000154.1:0-5587 GCA_044376275.1 Chthoniobacteraceae bacterium
CGAGGCCTCAAACGCACCACCATGCTTTTTAAGATCAAAAGCGGAATACGCCCCGTAAGTCCAACCGTGGGTTTCGCGAAGGTTTTGGAACAGACGCCCCGAGAAGCCGCCCCCCAATGTCGCATTAAGCACGAGCACTTCGGGCAGATCTGGTGTGTTCCTCGCTGCACCCGGATGGGTGACAACAATGTTACTTTGCACAGAGCCCGCACGATCGATGATGTGCACCGAGCGTCCCTCGATTTTTACAAAGGCGGGAGCCGGCGTGGCGGGGACTTCACCTCTTTCCCAGTTTTCGAATGCATTCTTCAAGAGCGGAAGAATCTCTTTTGCTGAAACATCACCAACCACAGCCAAGGTGGCGTTGTTAGGATGAAAATGCGCTTTGTGAAAAGCCACCAAATCTGCTCGTTGAATTGTTTTGATTGATTCGGGGGTCGCAAAATTGCCGTAGGGATGCGATCCGTAGACCAGCTTGGCAGTGAGTTTGGAGGAGAGCGCCTCTGGTTGCTGCTTTTGCGCCTCCAACTTTGAGAGGGTCTGCTTTCTGGTTTTTGAGAGCTGTTCATCGGCAAACACCGGATTGCGCACCGCGTCGGTGATGAGTTCGATGAGTTTGCCCGTGTATTTATTGAGGGACGATGCGGTGACGGAGATAGCATCGGGACCGGCTAACGCCTCGACTCGTGAGCCGATAAAGTCGGTTTGTGTGGCGAACGCCGCTGCATCGCGAGATGTGGTGCCCCGGTTGAGCAATGTCGCGGTCAATGACGCAACTCCTGGTTTTTCTCCGTCAAAAATACTCCCTGATTTGACCATGAGACGGAGGGTGACCGTCGGCCTCCGGTCGTCCTCGATGATAAAGATGCGAAGTCCGTTTGAGAGGGTGATGTCTTTGAAATCGGGGAAAGATGCGGTGGGAGCTGGTCCCGGAGCAGGCTTTTTTGACCGGTCAACGGCGGCAGTCGCTGCACAAGCGAGGGCGGCAGTCAGCATGGCGCTGATTAAGACGGCGGCTAGCAGAGGAGATGTTGTGCGCATGGGAGTCGAGATGTTGTCAATTTTTTGAGAGTGCGTTTGTGTTGGCGCGCTTATTTGGCCTCTGGAAGTGGGAATCGAAGGGTGTGACGGCCTTTTTCTGTCAGGTATTTTTTTGCGACGCGTTGAAGGTCTTCCTGTTTTACTTTGAGATAGCGCTGGAGTTCCGTATTCACGAGGGAAGTGTCGCCATAAAACATGTGGTAGTGGGCCATCGCCTCGGCTCTTTCGTGCATTGTGCCGCCGGACTCTGCGAACTGCGATTCCATCGCGTTTCGCGCTTTTTGAAGCTCATCTTCAGTGATGCCTTCGGCCACTACTTTGGCTATCTCGATTTTGAGGACTTCATCGAGCTCCTCGAGAGTGACTCCCGATTGTCCCGTTACCGACAGCGCAAATACACCAGCATTTTCGAGCAAGTAGCAGTAGGGGACGGCGCTCATCGCCAGGCCCTTTTTCTCGACAAGCGATTGGTACAAACGCGATGAACGTCCCTTGCCAAGGATTAGCGAGAGCATTTCAAGTGGGTATGCATCTGCGTGGGTCTCCGAAGGAGCGCGCCATGCGTGCACGATTGCAGGCAGCGGCGTGTTTTTTTTGACAACATCCTTGGCAGTTCCCTGGACGTCAAACTTCCACTCAAACTTCGGGCGTTCAATCGGCTTTCCTCGCGGAATCGCGCTAAAATAATCTGCGATAAGATTCCGAGCGTCGCTTTCCTCGAAGTCGCCCGCGATCACTAGGGTCGCATTTTCAGGGCGGTAGAAGGACGTGTGAAAATCTCGGAATTCTTGTATGGTCGCCTGGTCGATGTATTGAAAGGAACCGATCGGTACCCATTGATAAGGGGTGTCGTGGAATACCAACCCAGCGAGCTCCTCAAACAGGCTTCCGTACGGTTGGTTGTCGTAGGAGCGTCGCCGTTCCTCTTTGACCACGGAGCGCTGGGTTTCGACCCCGGTTTCGTCAATGCGCGCGTGCAACAGGCGTTCTGACTCGATCCACAAAGCCAGCTTCAGCTGGTGCGACGGCAAATTGAAGTAGTAATCGGTTTGATCAAACGAGGTTGATGCGTTGAGGTTTCCTCCGGCGCCCGAAATATATTTGTCAATGGTGCCACGAGGGATGTGTTCCGATCCCTCAAACATCAAGTGCTCAAAAAAGTGTGCGAAGCCCGTTCTGTCAGGACGCTCGTTCTTGCTGCCCACCTTGTAGAGCATGTAGGTGGAGATCACCGGAGCAGAGTGATTTTGATGAAGAATGACGTGAAGTCCGTTTTCAAGATCGTATTCTTTATAAAGCAACGGCTTTCGGACGCTCCGGTTTTCCTCTGAAGTTTTTCGGTCAGTGGCGGTGGTTTGTTTCTTGGGCCGATCCGCAGCGTGAGCTGAGGGAAGGGTCGAGGTTAAAATGGATGCAGCGCAGACAAGGGGGAGTGTTTTCATAATAAAGATTTGGCTTTACGGATGGGCATTGTCCCGCATTGGAGCGGCGCCCGGGCGGTGAATTGAAAAACTTTGAAATGCAGATACAGAGTTGCTGCCGGTTGAATCATCCGAGGCTATGTTAGCGCGCCTTGGGTTCGCAACCATCGGGTTTTATCTGACAAGCCGCAAATGTTTTTCACCCCACCACTTCACCATCGGCTACGGCGCTTGAACCGAGATTTGGATGCAAGGTTGAGGTGTGTGCTGGTTGCCCTTCTGAGCGTTGCGGCGGTTTTCTGCGGCGATTGCGTAGTTGCCGCTGATGAGATCGGAGTGGAACGGTTTGTATTTGAGAAGGCTGAGATGGGTGTCCCTTTTCGAGTTACCCTTTACGCCCGCAGCAGCGTGGATGCCGAGCGCGCCGCCAAGTTGGCTTTCGCGCGCGTCGAGGCGCTGAATGCGGTTTTCAGCGATTACGACAGCGACTCTGAATTGAGTCGCCTCTCTGATTCGAGTGGAAACGGTCGGCGCATTCCAGTCGGGGCGGACTTGTGGAGGGTTTTAGAGCGGGCGCAGTATTTTTCGGATAAATCTGAGGGTGCTTTTGACCTTTCGATCGGTCCGGTGGTGAATCTGTGGCGAACCGCTAGAAGAAAGCGGGAATTGCCAAGCTCCGAAAAGATTCGCGATGCACTGGCAAGGACCGGTTTTCGTTCGATTCAATTACATCCAGACTCGCGCTGCGTTGAGTTGTTAAAACCCAGAATGCGCTTGGATGCGGGCGGGATCGCCAAGGGATACGCGATACAGGAGGCGCTCCGTGTGGTTTTTGATTCCGGTCACAGAGCGTGCATGATCGAGGGCGGGGGGGATTTGGTAACTGGAGATGCGCCCCCGGGGACTACTGGATGGAAGGTTAGTGTTACCCAGCTTGATTATGAGAGAGCGCCCAAAGGCCAGGTTTTGGAGCTTAAAAACTGTGCATTGTCGACAAGCGGCGATTTGTATCAGCGCTTGGAGATTGATGGTGTGCGTTATTCACATATCGTGGACCCGAAGACCGGTGTTGGTTTGGTGGACCACAGCTTGGTGTCCGTTCTGGGTCCGAATGCGATGGATACCGACGCTCTTGCCAAGGTGATTTCAGTGATGGGGCCCGAGCGCGGTCTGCCTGTCGCTGAGGAGATGGAGGGGGTATCAGTTTACGTCATCCGTGCCCCGGGCGGCAGACTTGAGGAGTGGCGTAGTTCCCGCTGGGGACGTTGATTGTGGCGTTCGGGGCATCACGGTTTCCTTTGATGGCAGCAGCCTGCAAATACCGATTCTGCGCCACTTCACTTCGCTCTGGGGGAAAAGAATGAACCTCCTCAATGCACTTTCTTGATTGTCGCCCCGCAGACGATCAATCTGCCTGAATGTCGTCTGATGTTTCTTCACCTTATTCTAGGAAAAAGCCGTTTCCAGCGGTGCATACGGTCAATCGGTTGATGAGCGGTCCCGACTCAGGGAAAGAAACGCGGCATCATGAGATTTCTCTCGCTTCATCCGGGTTGGTTTATGAGGCGGGTGATTCCCTAGGGGTATTTGCAAGTAACGATCCCCGTTTGGTGGACGAAATTCTCGGAGAGCTTGGAGCCTCGGGTGATGAGGGGTTTGTTGGTGCGGATGGAGTATCCAAGACTGCACGGGAGGCTTTATTGAAAGACCTGATTATCACGACTCCCTCTAAAGAATTTTTAGCGCTTTTGGTCGCGCGCGCCGGCAGTGATGTAGCGGATCTGGCTGCGCTGACCTCTGATCCGTCTCGAAAAAAGGAGTTAGACGCCCACCTGTGGGGCAGAGAGGTGATTGATTTTCTAATCCAACATCGGGGGCTGGGATTGAGCCTTGAGGAGGTGATGAAATCCCTTCGCAAGCTTCAACCCCGCCTATACTCGATCGCTTCCAGTCAGAAAGCTGTCGGTGAGTCGGTGCACTTGACGATTGCGACCGTTCGTTACGAAAGCTTTGGACGTGCCCGACAAGGCGTTGCTTCTACTTTTCTTGCCGACCGCGCCCCCGAGTCGCAGGCGGTTCCTGTTTTCGTGCACACTGCAAAACATTTTCGTTTGCCGGAAGATCCGGCGACGCCTGTCATCATGGTGGGGCCGGGGACGGGCATTGCTCCTTTCAGGGCGTTTTTGCAGGAACGTCAGGCGGTTGGGGCATCTGGCGAGAATTGGTTGTTTTTTGGCGAACAACGGCGCAGTGCCGACTTTCTTTACGAGTCGGAATTGAAAGCAATGACGGAATCAGGATTGCTCAATCGCTTGGATGTCGCTTTCTCCAGAGATCAGGCGGAGAAGATTTACGTTCAGCACAGGATGCGTGAATTTTCTAAACACTTGTATGCTTGGCTTGAGGAAGGCGCGCACTTTTTTGTTTGTGGCGATGGCGCGCGAATGGCCAAAGACGTGGATAGTGAACTGCATGCGATCATTTGCAGGGAACGTGGATGTTCGCCAGAGGGGGCCGCGGAGTACGTGGAGTCACTCAAGAAGTCGAAGCGATACAAGAAAGACGTCTACTAGCTCATGCCACTCCCGAAAAGTTTTTGACGCAGGCTTTTCTGGCTGCGATCAAGCCCCGACCCCTTGGTAACGCTTAACTCCTCGAGTCCAGAGATGTCTCGCCAGCAGGCCCGTGATACAGACCCAAACTGCTTGCATTAAAAATCCACGCGTCAGCTCACTGGAGTTGTTTCGTTCCAGTAAAATTTGCACTGGAAAGTAGAGCTCATACGGAAAGGGCGTCCACTTCAAGAGGGCGAGCACCGTGTCAGGGAGAAGGTCCAGAGGGAAAACGTGGCCGCTAAAAAAATACTCAAACGAGTACAGAAGAAAAATGATAGTCGATACCTCAAGAATCCAAAACGCTAGCATAGCGAGGGAGTATGCGAGGAAAAACTGGATAAGTGCTGAGCCCACTGTCGCAAGCCCGAACAACAACCAACTGTATGCATGCACGGGCCAGCGTAGTTGATCGCTTGCCATCCAGAGCACGACGCTAATGACAGGCAGCGTGATTAAAGAGTAGAGGAATCTGTAGGATACAAACAGGCTAAGCCGATAGAGCAGGTAATT
>JBILLC010000157.1:0-5518 GCA_044376275.1 Chthoniobacteraceae bacterium
CATTCGCGGTTTTGATTTAGACGCGCAGATGTCGGTTGAAAGCCTGTCGAGCTGCTGCATTCAGAGCAACACATCATCGCTCGAAGAAACCTGCCCTCTCTCGACTTTGGTCACCAACGGCGACCGGGTGATATTCAGCGACGCTCAGGAGAAAGACAGCGAGCCCTTCCAGCTTGAAACGCCCAGAGACCTTCAGCACGCAACTGTTTTCTGGCTGCTGCAGGGTGGCTTGTCCGAGTCAGATGGAAAGCCCGAAAGCTACGAGACGGCTTGTTTTGAGACAGGCCTTGGCCAGTTTAATGCTGGTGACTTCATTGTCGATGAGCGCAAGAGGGACCGTTTCTTCACACAGCTCTCCGAGTGGCAGCGCGACGGGTGGACTATTTTCTTATTCTGCCTCAACGAGGGTGAATCGGAGCGCTTGCGCGAACTCATTCCAATCAAACAGGCCGACTCGATTGCATGGCGACAAGAGTTCTTATCAGGTGGTTTCACTTGCCCAAACGCAAAGCTCGCGGTGCTGAGTGCGGCGGAGCTCCTCGGCTCCTCAATGCGCAGCCCAATCTCACGCAGGCGCTCCGTTGCGGAGAACATTAACCTTTCACGGATCGATTTCTCGGAACTCATCGAAGGCGAACTTGTGGTTCATCTCGAACACGGGATCGCCCGCTTCGAGGAGTTGCGGGACATGCAAAGAGAAGAAGGGACCGAACAGGTCATCGTCCTGAGCTTTGCAAACCACGCCAAACTTTACGTGCCTCTCGAACAAAGCGGCATGATCTCACGCTATGTGGGGATCGGCCGCAAGAATCCGCCCCTCAGTGTGATGGGTGATGGAAAATGGGACCGCGCACGGAAAAGCGCAGAGAAAGCAGTTTTCAACTACGCTGCGCGCCTCTTGGCGCTCAACGCCGAGCGCAGCACAAACAGAGGATACGCTTTTCCGGCAGACTCCCACTGGGTCACAGAGTTTGAAGCCGCGTTCCCCTTCATTGAAACGCCGGATCAACTCACCGCCATCGCCGAAACCAAAGAAGATATGGAGTCGGAGCGTCCCATGGACCGGCTTATTTGCGGCGATGTCGGATTCGGAAAAACCGAGGTGGCCATTCGCGCGGCTTTCAAGGCTGTAATGGGGGGAAAGCAGGTTGCCATGCTTGTTCCCACAACCGTTCTGGCAGAGCAGCATTACCGGAATTTTCGCGAGCGCATGAGTGCATTCCCAGTGACGGTGGATATGCTCTCCCGATTCCGCTCAGCAAGCGAACAGCGCAAGACCGTGCAGGGACTCGAGAACGGCTCCGTGGATATCGTAATTGGAACGCACAGGCTTCTCTCCTCGCAACTGCAGTTCAAAAACCTCGGGCTCGTTGTGATTGACGAGGAACAGCGCTTCGGGGTGCTTCACAAGGAACGCCTCAAAGAGCGATTCACGCTGGTGGACATGCTCACCCTTTCGGCGACTCCAATTCCACGCACTCTCTACATGTCACTCATGGGCGCCAAAGACATGAGCACTTTGGAGACTCCGCCCCCAAACCGTGTGCCTGTTGAAACCTTTGTCTGCCCCTATGATGAGCGCCTTATGCGAGACGCCATCCAACGCGAAATGGCGCGGGGCGGACAGGTTTACTTTCTGCACAACCGAATCGAGAGCATTGAACGGGTCAAAACGAGGATCCAAGCGCTCATCCCAAAGGCGCGCATCCTCATCGGTCACGGCCGCATGCACGAGGAAGAACTCGAGGAGGTCATGCACACTTTTGTTTCCGGCAGGGCAGACGTCCTGATTTCGACTACCATTATTGAAAGCGGATTGGATATTCCCAACGCCAACACCATTCTCATTGACCGTGCAGACCGCTTCGGCCTTGCAGACCTCTACCAACTTCGGGGGCGCGTGGGCCGCAGCGATCACAAAGCATATGCGTACCTCCTTCTTCCTCGCTCGATGCTCACGGTCGGCGAAGCCAGAAAGCGGATCAACGCCATCAAGCAATATTCCTCACTTGGAGCCGGCTTCAAAATCGCACTCCGCGATCTGGAGATCCGCGGAGCGGGCAACATCCTTGGCACCCAGCAGAGCGGCCACGTGGTTGCGATCGGGTTTGACTTGTACTGCTCAATGCTGAGGCAAGCCATCGCCAAACAAAAAGGCGAGGTCGTTGATGAACTTTTTCAAAGCAACGTCAGCATTGATTTTGTTTGCACCCGCGAGATCGACTTTATTCAGGCGGATCCAAAACAAAAAGCACCGGCTTTTCTTCCAATCTCATACATCAGCGACTCCCAGACACGCATCGCAGCATACCGCTCGCTTTCGGGCGTCGCATCCGATGCCGAACTTAAATCACTCTCCGCCGAATGGCGGGACCGCTTCGGATCACGCGCTCCTGAGGCAGTGGAGAATTTACTCACACTGGCCGCAATCAAACTCTGCGCAGTAAAAAACAGACTGCACTGCGTTGAAGTAAAGCAGGAGAAAGTGATGCTTAAACGCAGCGGCGATTGGATTCTAGTCGGAAACCGCTTCCCGAGACTCCCGCAACATCACTCTCCAACGGAGCGCTTAACCCAACTCCTCTTCCTCATTCAATCAATGTAACGCAAACGTACGCACAAAGCCCTGCCCGAGACTCAGGGATAAACCAACGCAGTCCTCATTTCCAAAGCGGAAACTGTTTTGCCATCATGCATCAGCGCAACTTCCCAGCGACGCTTGATCATTTGACCGTCCTCGCGCTTGCAGTGCAAAAAAGTGAGACCTTTTTTTCCCTTCCAAGTCCCGCCCTTCACTTCCTCACAAACGAACCCCTCGCTTTCCATGAAGCCTTTGGCATCCTCGAGTGCCATTCCCTTTGGAACAGCTTTCTCGAGCGTCGCCTGCATCTGCTGCGGTGAAACCACCTCTTCCGTCTTGTGCGCTTGTTCACAGGAAACAAGTAACGCCGTGACAACAATCAACACGGAATACTTCAACCAACTCAAATTGCGCTGAACTAATACGTAGGACATGGAGCTTTGCGCGCTTGATTCAAATTCTAAATCTGAAGGGGGGAGGTCTTCACGCAACTGCCACCAGCCTAGGATCCCTGAAGATCCGAGTCAATTAGCGCGCCGATGCTTTTTGTAAACGTTTTGTAAACGTTTTGTAATGAGTCATACCGGATTCTCATTTTGTCGAATCCTGCGTCTCCTTGGCATCGGCGTCCGGCGGCGGGTTTTTTTTCGCCGCTTCTTTCGCAGCCCGGCTCTCCCGCCTCATCTCCTCCTTGCGCTTCTCAAAGGACTGCTTGTAGAAGCCCAAACGAAGCTCCCGAAGCGCCTCCGAAGGACCCATTCCTCTTTGAATGAACGGAGCGATATTCCTGTTCCAAATCACCAGACCGCAACCCGCTACCAGCGCAACCCCAATTCCAATCCGCACAATCTCCCAACCCCATTCTCTTTTTGCCATAAGCCGGTGGACAATCTTGGTGCTGGGACAAATGCCGGTCTGCACTACATCCCCATGCGGGAAAGTTCTTGGTCCAGGAGCATCTGGAACTTTGGAATATCTTCGGCCGGAGGACGGTACCCCGGGGAAGGCGGTACCATGCCCATCCGTCCAAACTGATCGATATGCCACTGCACAGACTGACCATCGGAGAAACCGGCGCTACCGCTCACCATCGCTCCCGGTCGTGTGATCGTATCGACTTTGACCGTCACGCCCCCAGCAGACTTCGGCTGGTCCTGCCCCACGACGTCGCCTTCTGAATCCAAGTCGCCGGGATGCCCCCCCTCAACCGGGCCAACAGCCCCGTGCGCGTCAACCTGCGCACCAGAGGGACTCTTGAGATCCGCCGCGGCTTGGGCAGGCGGTTCGGGGTCCTTCGGCATCAGTTTCAAGTCGTCCACCAGAAAACGAGCCTCCATGTAGGTGATTCTCATTCCCCACAATTCACCCATGCGCTCCTGAATTTCCGACAACTTCAATCCCTCGGCAATCCACGCCGCAACCGTTTTTTTCTGCTCTTCACTCAATTCCATAGACATAAGATTCTCTCAAAACCACTCGCGCAGAATCCGCAAAATGTCGAGTCTGCGCGGAAATTAACCCTACACAAGGACTGCAAATGGACTGCAAACAGCGTGATCTCCGGTATCCTAGGGTTTGCGCGGGCCATCCAGCCATCCAGAAGCCTTCATCCATTCGGCCACCCGATTGGGCCAATCGTTGATGGGTTTACCCGACTTGCGCATCCCGAAACCGTGTCCACCACTGCTGCAAATGTGAAGCTCCGCAGGGATACCCAGGCGCTTATACTCGAGATAAAGAAGGGCGCTTGCGCTTGAACTGGTGGTGCCCTTGTCGTCGTGAGCGTGTATGATACAGGCGGGTGGCGCCGCTGCCGTGGGTTTGCAGAGCCCGACCAGCGTGAAATTGTCGTCCTTGGAAACCAAGTAAGCGGGGTAGATCGGTATCAGAAAATTAGGAACGACATCCTCGATATCAATTTGGGGGTCAATTCGATACATCCGCTCTTTCGCATGAAACGAAGCCATCACAGCCAAGTGCCCCCCTGCCGAAAAACCCAAGATCCCGATCCGCTGCGGGTCGATTCCAAATTCCTTGCTGCGGGTTCGCAGCACCGACATGGCCCGCTGCGCGTCCTGCAACGGCTCGTACCCCGGCACCGCCTGCCTTACGGGCACCCGGTACTTCAGCAGGACCGCCGTCACCCCGAGTCCGTTGAGCCATTCGCAAACCTGCGTACCCTCGTGCTCGATCGCTAAAATCCCGTATCCGCCGCCCGGACACACCATTACGGCGGTGCCGTTAGGAGAGGCCGGACGATAAATTGAAATCGTTGGATCCGAGACATTAGTGATGCGCAAAACATCACTCTCACCCTTTGGATACAGGACTTTTTCGGCGTCAATCATCACGCCGGGCTTTTCGAGCGGCCCCTCCGGCCAGAGCTTTATCACCGTTGGCTCCGCCGCGCTCACGCTTACGACGGCCGCCCACGTCAGGAGCAGGCCCCTAGGAGTAATGCTGTTTTTCATCAGAGTATTTCTGTCAAGTTGCCCGAACCGCCGCCCGCAACCTCATCCTTTGTAATCCTATAGATTTCTATGCTATATTAAATGGCAAATTTAACATCCCAGTGGAGACAGCACCGCTCAAGCTGGACAGAGCGGAGCGTTGGAAAAACCTACTTTCACGAATGCTTCACACATTGATCATCAGAGCGTAATATTATTGGCGGAAGTTCTCCTTCCGTGTCCCAAACTAACTCAACAAAAACATTAACGTTAGAAGAAGTGCCCGAAAATAAAATCGTAGGCCGAAGAATCCTATCGCGCGGCGTGGGTCCGCGTCAGTACAGCGTCCGTCTGGCTTCCACGCCGGAGGACGTTCGAGCCGCGCAGACCCTACGTTTTTTGGTTTTCAATCTGGAGCTCCAAGAGGGACTGGAATCCTCGTTCCTCACCCTAAGGGATGAGGATGCTTATGATTCCGCGTGCGATC
>JBILLC010000158.1:0-5513 GCA_044376275.1 Chthoniobacteraceae bacterium
TGACCATTTTTTGCGTTTCTCTATCAAACCATTCGTTGCCGATAATTCCGTGGAATGCAGGAGAAGTTCCGCTCAAGTAGGAGGCATGGCCGGGACCGGTCACTGTCGGAGCATAGTCGTAATGGGCGTATGTAAAAAACGCCCCCCGATCCATGAGTAGCCGGAATCCGTTTCCACAGAACTGTTCTCTGGATTTTTCGAGGTAATCGTACCGCAGTTGGTCTACGACAATTGCGACGATGAGCTTTGGCTCCTGCGCTGTTGCTTGAAGCGAAGCGAGAACAGCGATGATTAAAGTGGATATGAGCGAATATTTCAAAAGCTTCATCTGTGTCGGCTAGGAGGCGTTCCAATGCAGCGTGTTTGTCGCTGCTGCTTTAATCTCTGCGTGCAGTGAATCACTCAACTCAGACAACAGCGGCAGCATCGGTCCTGTTTGAGCTACTCCAGCATGTGCAACGGCGGCGTGCAGCACCGGAATCGGGCCATGTGCGTTCCGAAGATTTTCGAGCTCTTCAAACCGCAAGCGTATCGATTCCGCAGCGGTAAAGTCTCCGCGGTGTAATGCACCGAGGAGTTCTTGTGAGCGCTGGGGCGCCACACAAACGCACCCGCTGGTGAAGGTTCGCAAGCCGAACCCATGCCAATGGGCGAGCGTCGGCTGTTCGCCGATCCCGCCTACCACGATGGAAGGATCTACATTGTCTACAATGGATCGCAGTAGCGGATCCACCGAAGGATCTTTTCTGACAACCGCGTATTTAATCCACGAAATCACTCCTGCCTTCACCAGGTTAACGACGACCTGCAAGTTCACATAGCCGTCGTCCTTGATGTAAAGCACTGCGGGAATGCCGGCCCTCTCGACAAACTTGAGAACGGCTGACTCGACACCTTTCGGCGAGCTGACTGCCAGCGTTGGGAGAAGCATGGCGGTCGGAAACTTGCGCTTTGACAGGATCGCGGCCTGGTCCATTGCCGTGCCAAAGAAAGGTCCAACGCTCGGGATCACCCAAGTGTCGGCGCCGGCGGCAGCCTCCAGAACATCGAGAGTCTCGTCATATTCGGCAAGGGAGATGTTGTAGAAATTCGCGTTTCCCCCGTAAAGAAGTGATGAAACGCCTCCTGACTCGATGTGTTTGATCAGCAGTTTATTTTGGGCCGCGTCAACTTTGAGATCAGCGTTACGGCATAGTGGTGGAACCGAAATCACGGAGCGTTCTAGGTCGTGCTTGGTAATTTTTGATGTCTTCATATCGAGGGCTCAAGAGGTGCTAAATCGGATCGCTTGTTTTTAGTGTTGAAGGAACTTGCGGAGTTAACTCAGTGGAGGGTGGGTTATCAGTGTATTTTTGGTTCCGGTGTTTCGTCAGCGGATGCAAGAAAGCGTAAGTCGCATCCTTCATCCGCCTGGGTCACTTCACGAAGAAAGAGCGACAGGTAGCCGCGAGTAAACTTTGTCGGAGCAGGTTTCCACGCAGCTTTGCGCATGGCAATTTCCTTGTCGGAAACTTCAAGTGTTAGTTTTCGCTCAGCAACATCCAGGGTGATGAGGTCCCCGTCTTTCACAAATGCAAGCGGGCCACCCACCGCCGATTCGGGAGCAATATGAAGAACGCAGGCTCCGTAACTAGTACCACTCATTCGTGCATCGGAGATGCGTAGCATGTCGCGTATTCCCGCCTTCAAAAGTTTTTTTGGAATCGGTAGCATACCCCACTCTGGCATTCCGGGCCCGCCCACAGGGCCTGCGCTTTGCAGCACCAAAACTGAATCGCCAGTGACGATCAGGGAATCGTCATCAATTCTTGCTGCAAGGTCTTCGTAGTCTCGGAAAACCACGGCAGGTCCAGTGTGCTTCAGGAATTTTGGCTCCATGGCTGCGTGTTTGATCACGGCACCGCGTGGCGCCAAATTTCCAGTTAGAATCGCCGTGCCTCCCTCCGAAGCTAAGGAAGAGTCGAGGGTGCGGATCACCTCTTTGTTAAAGATCTGTGCTGAGCCGATGTTCTCTGAGAGGGTCTTTCCCGTGACGGTCATGATGTCACCGTGAAGGATGCCGGTGAGCTGTGCGAGTAGTGCAGGTAGGCCCCCGGCAAAGTAGAAGTCTTCCATTAAAAATCGGCCAGAAGGTCGCAGATCGGCCAAGCGAGGGGTGTATCTGGAGACTTCATCAAACTTGGAGAGCGGTATTGAAAATCCAGCGCGACCCGCCATTGCGATCAAATGCACGATTGCGTTGGTGGATCCGCCGATAGCCATGTCGGCGATGATCGCGTTGGTAAACGAATCTTCGGTTAAAAAATCTGAGGGACGAAGATTGTTCCACACGTTCTCAACAATTTGTCGTCCGCTCTCAGCAGCCATTCTAAAGTGCGCCATATCATTGGCCGGAATGGATGACGCGCCGGGCAATGTGAGACCTAGAGTTTCCGCGATTGCGGTCATGGTGGAGGCCGTTCCCATGGTCATGCAGTGGCCGTTTGATCGTGCGATGCCGTCTTCAATCTCGCTCCATTCGCCGTCTGTGAGATTGCCTGCACGACGTTCGGCCCAGTATTTCCAAGCATCCGAACCGGATCCAAGAGTTGTGCCGCGCCAGTTACCCTTCTGCATGGGTCCGCCGGGCACGAATATGAACGGCAGTCCGGAGGAGATGCCCCCCATGATCAGTCCGGGGGTTGTTTTGTCGCAGGCACCAAGAAGCACCGCACCGTCCGCTGGTTGTGAGCGGAGCACTTCTTCTGTCTCCATGGCCAGCAGATTTCTGTAGAGCATGGGCGAGGGCTTCATGAACGTCTCGCTCACAGACAACACAGGAATCTCCAGGGGCAAACCACCCGCTTGAAGGATGCCCCGCTTCACATTCTCAGCAACGATTTTGAAGTGCAGGTGGCACGGATTGAATTCTGACCAAGTATTGAGAATGGCAATGACCGGTTTGCCCTGCCAGTCGGCAGGACCCAATCCCATTTGGCGGGCTCTGGAGCGGTGGCCAAAACTGCGGAGATCATCTGGCCCGAACCAGCGCCAGGATCTTAGCTCTTCTGCTGCGATACGTTGTTTCATCAGGTTAATGTAGAGGGATCAGCCAAGCGGCAAGCATGGTGAGCAGCAGCCCGACGACGCCTTGAAATGCCATCATTGGAGAAATAGTGCGAAGCGCTTGGAATTCGCTGAGGCCCGAAAGACGGCTGATGATCCAAAATCCCGCATCGTTCATCCAGGAAAACGGCTTTGAGCCGCAGCCGATCGCGATCGCGTAATAAACTGGATCAATGAGCGAGCCGCCAGCAATCAATGCTTTTGCGATAGGGGCGGCGGTAATCATCGCGACGGTTGCAGACCCCTGGGCAGTACGCACAAGAGTGGTCACGATGAAGACCAAGGGAAGTGCGAAAGCTTGGATGCCCTTGAAGTGTGAAGCCAGTTGGCCGGCGATTCCCGTCTGCTGCAGGACCCCTCCAAACGCACCTCCTGCGGCAATGATCAAAAGGATGCTTGCTCCTGACTCGAGTGCGGTGCTGATAGCCTTGGCAGCTTTCGAGCGATGCTCTGAAGAGGCCAGCGGAGCGAGAGCGGCAAGTGCCGCCAAGGTGAGCGCCATGTCTTTGTCGCCAAGATTTTTCGTGAGCCACGACAGCATCGGGAATGTCGTCTCAAGTGTCGATGTGAAAGCCGCGTCAGCTCCTATTAAGGCGAGGGGCAGGATGACTGGAAGCACTGCGAGCCAAAGTGACGGTAGCTTACGCTGGGCTTTGGGTGCACCGCCCGACTCGACTTTCGGTTCTTCCGGGATCTCAAGTACTAGATGTCGGTTTGAGATTTTTGCAAAAGCGACGCCGAACATTGCAGCTCCAAGTCCGATTAGGCTGCCCAGTCCTATCATGCGACCAAGAGGCACGCCAAGTTCTCCAGCCACAAACAGCGGGCCCGGAGTCGGAGGGACCAGTGAATGGGTGATCGTGCCGCCCGCTACGGTGCACATCGTCAGGAGCAGATAATCCTTCTGAGTTCTGCGCGCCACTGCCTTGAAGAGCGGTGCAAGCAGGTACATCACTGTGTCCAGCATCACAGGGATGCAAAGCACGAATGAAGTCGCAAAAAAAGCCCAGTGCGCTCTTGCAGCACCAAAAATTCCGAGCAATTGCGCCGCGATTTTTTCAGCAGCACCAGATAGCATCATCGCCTCTCCCAAAATGGTCGCCATCGCGATCAGGATTCCGAGGTTGGCGCAGGTGCGTCCAAACTCGTCCGCGACCCGTGCAGGAGCGGCCTTTGCGAGAAATTTGTCCGCGGCCTTTGTGGTCCACTCGGCTTTTGCGATCCGTTGATCAGCGTGCGCGCGGAGAGCAACCTCAGGAGTTAATAGTGACACCGCAAAGGCGCCGATGATCAGCGCAAGAAAAGCGTGCATTCTCAGGACAAGAATCCCGGTGATTACGACCGCCATTCCGCATGCGAGGACCAGCAGTGGATTCATGCGCCGTGGAATGTGTGGGGTGGGGGTTGGGTGAACATCGATGCGAGATCGGGACGTTAGAGTGGCAGGAAAACTGGGGAAAGGTCTAGCTTCAGAATTCTGAGGTTTGCCTTTGCGGGTCGACTCGCCTCATTGTGGGGACTGCTTATGGTCCAAAAATCAAAAGAGGAAGTAATTGAGCTGCTTGAATCGATCGCGCGACTTTTGGAGCTCAAAGGTGAGAATGTCTTCAAGGTACGGGCTTACACCAATGCAGCGCGGACCTTGGAGACCTTCACTGGGGATTTTGGCAGGGCCGTTGCGGAGGGAGAGTTGGGAGAAGTGGCAGGGGTTGGCGCCGCTTTGCAGGAAAAAATCACAGAATTCGCAAGCACTGGCACCCTGCCATACTATGAAAAGCTCCGGGAGGAGTTTCCGCCCGGGTTATTCGAGCTTTTTGAGCTGCAGGGGCTCGGTCCAAAGAAGATCAAAGCACTTTGGGAGCAGCTTGATGTAATCAATGTGGATGCGTTGGAAGCGGCCTGTAAGGATGGCCGGGTCGCAGAATTAAAGGGGTTTGGTGAAAAAACGGCGCGGAATATATTAGTCTCCATCCAAGCGATGCGGCAGTACGCTGGTAGCTTTCGTTTTGGTGATGTCGCGGCGCAGGCTGAAACGCTGCTTCATGAGTTGAAGCAGTTGCCTGAGGTTTTACATGCATCGCTCGCGGGCTCGTATCGGCGCAGGAAAGAGGTTGTTCACGATCTGGATTTTATTGTGGCGACTCGGGATGCTGAACCCGTGTCAGCCTTCTTTGTTAAACATCCCAACGTTGAAACAGTGCTGGCGAAAGGAGCGACAAAATCCAGCGTCCGTCTTGCGGGCGGGATTCAGGCGGATCTGCGTGTTGTGACTCCGGAGGAATACCCGAGTGCCCTTCTATATTTTACCGGATCAAAGGAGCACAACATTGCGCTCCGAAGCCGCGCTTTGGCCCGCGGGTGGACCTTGAATGAATATCGCTTGGGAACAGACGACAAAGCCAAGAGCA
>JBILLC010000161.1:0-5507 GCA_044376275.1 Chthoniobacteraceae bacterium
CCCGTTCGCATCGGCGAACCGGTGCGCGTGGGGCAATGTCTCCTCTCGGAGGTCACCCCGGCGCAGCATTTTTCACGCAGATTCAGCCCATCCACGATAGCCCCACCCAACGCCGGCTGCTAAAAGCACGGCGCGCCAGTCTATTATACTCGCCTCCGCGGGGATGCATCCTTATCGTTGGGTCCACTCCCCGGAACGCACAGTTTCCATGTTCGTCGCGTTCACCTTTCCAACTCGGAGGATCCATTGATGGCTATTCACGTAGCGCTGCAGCACAGCACCGCATATTCGTACGATCGTCACGTCCAACATGCTCCCCATGTGATTCGGCTACGGCCAGCTCCACACTGCAGGACCAAGATCCTCAGCTATTCGCTGAAAATCCACGGTGGCGATTACTTCATCAACTGGCAGCAGGATCCCTTTTCGAACTGGAACGCGAGACTTGTTTTCCCGGCTCCGCTCAAAAAGTTAGTTGTTGAAGTCGGGCTAGTCGCCGAGATGGCGGTGTACAATCCGTTCGACTTTTTTTTGGAGGACTCTGCGACCTTTGTGCCTTTTGAGTACGACCCTGCCCTGGCCCGTGACCTCGCTCCATTCCTAGTACGGAGCAAAATCAGCCCGCGCTTGCAGGCCTTTCTGAAGCCGCACCAAAAATTGCTGGCAAACAGCGTAGGCTCTTCGTCCCCGGGCAAAGTTGTAACCGCAGACTTTCTGGTCGGACTCAATCGCCAGATTCAGGAAAGTGTGCGCTACCAGATAAGATTGGAGCCGGGGGTTCAGTCGCCGGAGGAGACCCTCGAGAAACAATCCGGTTCGTGCCGCGACTCCGCTTGGCTGATGTGTACCATTCTACGCCAGATGGGTTTTGCTGCACGCTTCGTGAGCGGCTACCTAATCCAACTTAAAGCCGATGAAACCCCTCTGGAGGGACCTTCCGGGCCCGCTGCGGATTTCACCGATTTACACGCTTGGTGCGAAGTATACCTGCCCGGCGCAGGCTGGATTGGCTTTGATCCCACCTCGGGACTGCTCGCGGGCGAAGGGCACATCCCCCTTTCTTGCACCCCGGAACCCTCGACTGCTGCTCCGGTGAGCGGCGCAGTGGATGCCTGCGTATCGGAAATGACCCACAAAATGTCGGTCGCAAGAGTATACGAGTCGCCGCGTGTCACTCAGCCTTACACCGAGCAGCAATGGGAAAAAATCAATGCACTTGGCCGGGAGATTGACGATCAGTTGCTGGCCGATGATGTGCGCTTAACGATGGGCGGCGAGCCCACTTTTGTGCTGATGAGCGACCCAGACGGCTCTGAATGGAACTTCACCGCTCTTTCGCCACAGAAACGAGTGCTGGGCGCCGCCCTGCTCAAGCGACTCCGAGCGCGCTACGCTCCGGGGGCGCTGCTCCATTACGGGCAAGGGAAATGGTATCCCGGCGAACCACTTCCCCGTTGGAGCTTGAATGCATTCTGGCGCAAAGACGGGGAACCTATCTGGCGCGACATCCAGTGGATCGCTGATGAGGCGAAAGATTATGGATTCGGAGCAAAAGAGGCGCACAAATTTGCACTGGCACTTGCGCAGGCGCTCTCGGTGGACTCATCACACCTCATGCCGGCGCACGAGGACGTGGCGCATTATCTCTGGCGTGAAAAGCGGCTGCCGGTGAATGTGGTGCCGGAAGATCCAAAACTTCGCAACGCCGGGGAGCGGATGCGCTTCACGCGTCTTTTCGAACAAGGCATCGGCGCGGTCATCGGCTATGTGCTGCCAATTCAATGCCGGAGCGGTGTCTGGGAAAGTGGATCGTGGTTTTTGAAAGACAACTCGCCAGTGTGGCTTGTGCCAGGAGATTCGCCGATCGGACTGCGGCTGCCTCTAGACTCCCTGCCATGGGTGAGCGATCCTGACTTCCCGGCAATTATTCCGAGCGACCCGTCCGAGCCGCTTCCGTGTTTTCCAAAGCACTCAAAGATGCGGCCTGCCGCCTCAGCCCGCAACGCAGCCAAACCTAAGGCAGCCAAATCTGAGTCGACTGTAACGTACGAGGGATCTGTCGCACGCAAACCAAAGACTGGTCAGAGCGCTTCGTGGGTCGTGCGGACCGCCCTCTGCGTGGAGCCTCGGGCTGGCAGGCTGTACGTTTTCATCCCTCCAGTGGCGCGTGCGGAGGATTATCTATCGCTCGTGGTCGCAATCGAGGCAGCGGCGGAGGCGTCAGGTCTTCCAGTCATCCTCGAGGGAGAAGCTCCTCCCAAGGATGCCCGCATCCAGAAATTTAGCGTAACGCCCGATCCCGGCGTGATTGAGGTGAACCTGCATCCGAGCGCGAGTTGGGATGAATTGGTGAGCAGGATCGAAACACTGTACGAGGAGGCGCGCGCAGTGGGTTTGGGTACCGAGAAATTTATGATGGACGGAAGGCAAGCGGGCACCGGGGGTGGCAACCATATCATTCTGGGCGCTGACACACCGTTGGACTCACCCGTGTTGCGCCGGCCTGACCTTCTGCGTTCAATGCTGACGTACTGGCAAAATCATCCCTCTTTAAGCTGGATGTTCAGCGGCATGTTCATCGGTCCAACAAGCCAAGCACCCCGGATTGATGAGGCGCGGCATGACAGCCTTTACGAACTGGAAGTTGCATTTTCGCAGTTGCCAGAAAAGCCTAGTGCTGTCGCGCCATGGCTTGTGGACCGACTATTCCGGCACCTCTTGGTGGATGCAACCGGCAACACCCATCGAGCGGAATTCTGCATCGACAAACTCTACGCGCCCGAGACAAGCACCGGGCGGCTCGGACTGCTCGAGCTTCGCGCTTTTGAGATGGCGCCGCACGCTCGGATGAACCTTGTGCAACAACTCCTCTTGCGCGCGCTGGTGGCGCGGTTCTGGAGGCGCCCCTACAAGAACCGGCTGATCTCATGGGGCACAGAGCTTCACGACCGCTGGATGCTCCCACACTTTTGCCGATCCGATTTCAATGAAATTCTCAGAGATTTGGCCCAGGAAGGTTTCGCTCTCGATCCAGACTGGTTTCTCCCCCACTTCGAATACCGGTTCCCGAAAGTCGGGGAGTTCACACAATGCGACGTCCAGATCGAATTGCGCACCGCACTGGAGCCATGGCACGTACTCGGTGAAGAACCCGCGGGCGGCGCCACCGTGCGAAATGTGGACAGCTCTCTGGAGCGCATGCAGGTCAAAGTCAATGGAATGATTGGCGACCGATTCTCGGTGCTTTGCAATGGACGAAAAATTCCGCTTCGCGCCACGGGCATAAACGGGGAAAGCGTTGCAGGCGTCAGGTATCGCGCGTGGCAACCGCCGAGCTGCCTGCACCCCAACATCCCGCCGCACGCACCCCTGACTTTTGACCTGTGGGATCACTGGAACGGCAGATCCCGCGGAGGATGCACCTACCACGTGGCTCATTCGGGCGGGCGCAACTACGAAACGCGGCCCGTAAACGCAGCAGAGGCGGAAAGCCGACGTTTGGCTCGCTTTACCGTCAGAGGCCACACCCTTGCCACGGATGCGCCCCTCAATGAAACGCCGAATCCGAACTTTCCCTACACATTGGATTTGCGGCTGCCTGCCAGATGGTAGAGTGACCTCATGGACACATTGGTTCCACCGATTCAACCATGAAGAAAGGTGTGCAGAATCTGTTTTCCCCGTCGGTTGAGGTTCCATCGCCAGTGAACCGCGACCGGTCAAGTTTTCAGCACCACATGGAAACAATGTGCGCTGGTGGTGCACTCAAGCCATATTGGTCGCGTCTTCTCGGGTTTCTTGAGCAAATGCCGCAGGCCGAGCGCGGCAGAAGGCTTGAGTTCGCGCGGCGCATTGTCGCGGAACAGGGCATCACCTATAACGTGTACGGCGATGACCGCGGGATGGAGCGGCCATGGGAGGTTGATCCCTTACCCATGCTCCTGCCCGCAGGTGAATGGCGACAGATCCAAGCTGGGTTGATTCAGAGAGCCACCCTCATCAACAGTGTGCTCGCCGACTGCTATGGCCCGCAAAGATTCCTCAAAGATGGGGACCTGTCGCCAGCGATGCTTTTTGCCCAGCAGGATTTTCTTCGCCCAGTGCGCGGTATCATCCCGCAAGACGGTGTCTTTTTGAACTTCTACGCGGCCGATATCGCGAGGGCCCCGGATGGACGCTGGTGGGTTCTATCGGACCGGACCCAAATTCCCACCGGCGCTGGCTACGCGCTCGCCAACCGTCTGGTTACAGCCCGCATCCTGCCAGATTCATTCCGTGAATTTAATGTGGAGCGTTTGGCAGGGTTTTTCAGGAGGATGCGCGAGTCGCTTGCCGCGCTCTGCCCGAAGCGTGGTGAAGACCCCCGGGTAGTCATCCTGACGCCCGGGCCATACAACGAGACGTACTTCGAACAAGCCTACCTAGCTCGGTATCTGGGGTACACGCTGGTGGAAGGCCAGGATCTGATCGTCGATGCAGGCCGCGTTTATCTCAAAACCTTGAGCGGACTTGAGCCGGTGGATGTGATTGTTCGCCGAGTCGACGACGCGTTCTGCGATCCACTCGAGCTGCGAAACGATTCAATGCTGGGGATTCCGGGTTTGGTGGAGGCGCTCAGATCCGGGACGGTGGCAATCGCCAACTCTCTTGGATCGGGCATTCTTCAGAGCGCGGCGTTCAACAGCTTTCTTCCGGGACTTTGCCAAAAAATACTTGGAGAGGATCTCCAAATGCCATCAAGAGCGACCTGGTGGTGCGGCCAGCACGCGGCCCGCCAACACGTCTTGGAGAACCTCGCCAGCCTCACCCTGCGTCCCGCCTTCGGTGAGGCGGGTGTTCGCGCGGGCAATTCAGAGTTCAAGAGCCCGCAGCGAATACTCGAACTGGAGCCGGAACGCTGGGTTGGCCAGGAGCGCATGCAGATCTCAAGCGTTCCGTGCTGGGAAAACTCCGGCATTATCGATCGCCCTGTAGTTGTGCGCGTTTATTTGTGCGGCACTTCCTCGGGCTATGCCGTCATGCCCGGGGGGCTCGCAAGAACCGGAACCGATGCACTAGAGGTTGGGGTTTCGATGCAAAACGGGGGCGCGAGTAAAGACGTTTGGATTATCAGTGACGAACCTGTTGAAGAAATCACCCTGCTCTCGAGCGGCAACGCACAGGTTGAGCTAAGGCGCGTTGGCAACAATCTTCCGAGCCGTCTGGCCGACAATTTTTTCTGGCTTGGCCGCTACAATGAACGCCTCGACGGAGCCGCCCGAACGCTCCGCGCGGCACTTCTGCGTTTCAGCCCTGAGACACGGGGAACCGGCATGCGCCTCCTCTTGCCTCTGCTTCAGACTCTAGAATCGCAGGAGCAGATCCCCCTTGGAGCCGCGCAGCCAAACCGGTCGCCGGAGGCTCTGGAAGGCGACTTCCTTGAGGCGGTGCAAAGCGACAGGAAATCCGGCAACCTTAGGGCGCTTGCACAAAAGCTGGTCCACCTTGCGATGCTGGTTCGCGACCGG
>JBILLC010000302.1:0-3804 GCA_044376275.1 Chthoniobacteraceae bacterium
CGGTGGTGTGGAAGCGCGATATCGGCACCGGATACAGTGCTCCGAGCCTCAGGGGGCAGACCCTCGTGTTGCATCATCGTCTGGGTGGTGAGGAAATCGTGGAGGCTTGCGATGCAGCGACAGGCAAGACGCTTTGGAAGAGGACGTATCCCACCCGATTCATTGATCCGTTCGGTTATAACAACGGGCCGCGTTGTTCGCCGCTTTTGACAGAACGCTACTGCATCACATTCGGTGCGGAGGGCGTGCTGCTTTGCTTGAATCTAAGCGATGGTGCCGAGATTTGGCGGCGAAACACGGGCGCGGATTTCGAAGTGCCGGAGGCGTTCTTCGGGGTGGGCAGTAGTCCGGTGTTGGAGGGTGACAAGCTGATTGTAATCGTCGGAGGACAGCCGAATTCTGCGGTAGCCGCCTTCGATGTGCACACTGGCAAAACGTTGTGGCAAAACGGGGGTGAAAAGACCTGGACCGGCGAGCCGATGCTAGGCTGGCCGGGTGAACGGCTGATCCAATGGAATACGGCCGACCCCGCTTTTCAAAAACAAGCCAGCTACTGCACGCCCGTCATGGCCACTATTCACGGAAAGCGACATGCTCTCTGTGTCACGCGCCAGGGATTGCTTTCGCTTGATCCGGAAACAGGGGCACGACACTTTGCCTACTGGTTTCGTGCTCGTCAGGATTCTTCGGTGAACGCGATGACGCCGGTGGTGCAGGAGGATTGTGTGCTGATTTCATCAGCGTATTTCCGAAACGGGTCTGTGTTGTTGAAAGTCCGTCCGGATGGCAAATCGGTTGAGGAGGTCTGGCGCGGACTTCAATTGGAGATGCATTGGAGCCGGCCCGTATTGAATGAGGGCAAGCTTTACGCCTTCAGCGGTCGGAATGAGCCCGACGCCCAGATGCGATGCGTGGGCTGGGCTGACGGCCGGTTGTACTGGGACCGGTTTGAAGGCTGGCCAAACGCTGGTCATTCCAAGCTGCGACCCGGCGAACAGCCGCCCGAGTTTTACGGACGTGGGTCCTTCATTCTGGCGGATGGCAAACTGGTGGCACTCGGAGAATGCGGCCGTCTCGGGTTGTTTGAGTTGTCCGCGGAGAAGCCGGTTGAAGTGGGGCATTGGCAGGTGCCGGGGTTGCAATACCCGTGCTGGGCCGGGCCGGTTTTGGCGCATAAACGACTCTACTTGAGGGATGAAAGCCTTCTGATCTGCCTTGATTGGGCCGGCAAGTGAATCTCGCCCGATTGGGCCGGTGGGTAGCCGCGGCGCGGGGGGTGATTGGCTGGCGTAAAGCATGCTTGGCTCAGCAGCTTTTCCGTAACATTTCTGGAGGAACGGAGTTATAGTCGCACCCGCCGGAGTCGAACTCGCCCCGAGACGACCCCCGGTCTGGTGGTCAACTGAATCAAAACTAACTATGAAAAACCTAACTTCCCTCCTGAGCGTCCTCGCTCTATCCGCCTCTGTCGCCTTCGCAGCAGACGAAGCCAAGCCCGAAAAACCGAAGGTTTCTCCCGAAGAAGCGTTCAAGAAACTAGATAAGGATTCCGATGGAAAACTTTCCCTAGACGAGTACCGCGGGAGGAAAGAGGCAAGCGAAGCTGAGGCAAAATTCAAAGAACTCGATAAGGACGGTGACGGCAAGTTGAGTTTAGAAGAGTACTCAGCACGCGCGGGGAAGGCGCCAAAAAAATAAACGCCTTAAGCCAAACGTAGACCTGTAAAAAAAATTGCCGGCACCCGCTTCTTTAGAGGGGGGGCCGGCGTTTTTTTCGCCTCGCTCTCCCTCCATTACCCAAGCCGCTTCTCTGACCCATGTTATTCCGAAACTCGTTCACGGTTCTCCTAGCCTGTCTGCCTCTAGCTTCGATGGCGGCCTTCAATCAGCAGGAGGCTGACAAGGTTTTTCAAATCTCCGGTGTCAAAGGAGGAATCGTCCTGCAGATCGGACTGGAGGATGCGCAGTGGACCGCGGCGCTAAAACACAACGACTCGTTTCAGGTGCAGGGAGTCGATACGGACGCTTCTAAAGTTGCAGCAGTTCGTGCCGCGCTGGACGCTGCCGGCAAAAACGGCGCAATCGCAGTCGATCATTTCAACGGCACGCGGCTGCCCTACATCGATAATTTGATCAACCTTGTTGTCGCCGAAAATCTTCAATCCACACCGATGACCGAAGTGCTGCGCGTGCTTGTTCCAAACGGCGTTGCGCTCATCAAAAAAGACGGTGCTTGGGTAAAGACAGTCAAAACAAAGGACGCCAAGTTCGACGACTGGACCCACTACTATTACGACGCGAAAGGCAACGCCGTTTCCAAAGACGAGCACGTCGGTCCGCCGGAACGGCTACAATGGGTGGGCGGGCCACGCTGGTCCCGCCATCACGACCGCATGTCCAGCGTTTCGGCTCAAGTCTCAAGCAACGGACGCTTGTTCTACATCATGGATGAGGGGTCGCGGATCTCAATTCTCCTGCCATCAAAATGGATGCTCGTCGCGCGCGAGGCGTTCAATGGAACGGTGCTTTGGAAAAAACCGATCAGCAGCTGGTCTGATCACATGTGGCCCTTAAAAACCGGCCCGACTCAATTGACGCGGCGTCTTGTGGCCGATGGCGACCGCGTTTTTGTCGCAAGCGAACTCGAGGGGCCTGTCACGTGTCTGGATGGGGCGACAGGCAGCGTTATCCGCGAGTATCCCGAAACCAAGGGCGCCGAGGAAATCCTGCACGTCGACGGAGTTCTGTATCTTTTGGTCAACCCTAACAAATGGGCGCTCAAGGATTACGCGCCCAAACAGCAGCAAGACCAGGGGCGTGTTGCAAACGAATATGAATGGGACAGGGCGCCACGGTATTTGATGGCCGTCAACGCCAACACTGGAAAGGTGCTTTGGAAAAAGGAAGCTGTCTGCGCCCCGATTACCTTGGGCACGGATGGAAAAGTGGTTGCCTACTTCAATGGTGAACAAGTCGTTTGTCTCAATGCCTCTTCAGGATCTGAAAACTGGAAGAGTGCGCCGCAAGGAAAACGAAAGTTGATCGAATACAATTTCGGGCCGCGCGTGCTGCTCTACAAAGATTTGGTGCTTTACGCCGGCGGGGATGGAATCGAACGAGCGCTCGATCTTAAAACCGGCGAACAGAAATGGCAGGGGTCTCACGAAAAATCCGGCTACCGCTCGCCGGAAGATCTGATCGTGGCAAACGGCTTGGTTTGGAATGCGGGTACGACGCAGGGTGGTCAAACCGGCGAATTCACCGGACGCAATCCCGACACGGGCGAGGTGGTGAAAAAATTCGCGCCGGATGTGCCTCCGGGAACCTATTGGTTTCATCATCGTTGCTACCTCGCAAAAGCGACCGAGAAATATATTATCCCGTCGCGGACGGGCATCGAGTACGTGGATTTGGACAAGCAGCATTGGGATCTCAACCACTGGGTGCGCGGGGCGTGTCTGTACGGTGTCATGCCCGCCAACGGTCTGACTTACGCTGGGCCGCACAACTGCGCCTGCTATCCGGAGGCGAAGCTGGATGGGATGAACGCGCTGGCGGCTGGCTCGTATTCACCGCATCCAGAACCTGCGTCCGATGAGCAGCGTCTGCAGAAGGGCGCTGCCTGGGGACAGGCACTCAACGAGAAAGAAGCCGACGCGAAGGACTGGCCTACGTTCCGCCATGACGCGGCGCGCAGCGGTTTTAGTGACCAACCCCTCGTGGAGGATCTCGGCGTTGCTTGGGAACTGGATTTGCCCGGAGCGCTGTCCGCGATTTCGGTTGCAGACGGGAAGGTCTTTGTTT
>JBILLC010000162.1:0-5480 GCA_044376275.1 Chthoniobacteraceae bacterium
CAGTGTGGCTGCGGGTTACGAGGCTCAGTCGGTTGTTGGCCTTAAGATTAACGACCCCGAGAAGAACAAGACGAAGGGTTGGGCGGTTTCAAATACCTCGAAACCGCAGTGGTTGGTGCTGCTGCCGGATCGTCCCATCGAGGCCAAGTCTGGCGACATGGTCCGGTTCGAGATTGGCCATAAAGGCCGGCGGAAGGACCAGCAGATTGGATCCTTTGCGCTTGAAACAACTGGCGATAATCGGGTGCAGCTCGCAGTGTCCACGCCGCCGGCGTTGTCAGAAATTTTGCAGAAGCTGGCTGCGGATCGCAATGCGGGGCAGGCGTTGCAGGTAAAGGACCATTACGTTCGTGAGTACGCCGTGGAAGCGTCCGTTGAACGCGGAAAACTGCTTGCCGCTCGCAAGGAACTTTCGGAACTCAAGCCGAACTCTGTTCTCATCATGCGCGAGCTTGCGGCGGATAAAAAGCGCACCACAAACGTTCAGATCCGGGGGAACTACCAAAATTTGGGTGACGAAGTTGAGCCAAGGACACCGTTGATTTTTCCGGCTCTGCCGCAAGGTCAGCCTGCGGATCGCCTCGCGGTGGCGCGCTGGCTCGTTTCTTCGGAAAATCCCCTGACGGCGCGCGTGACTGTGAACCGTTTCTGGGAGGCGATATTTGGCGTGGGAATCGTGCGCACAAGCGAGGAGTTCGGGGCGCAGGGCGAGATGCCGGTGCATCCTGATTTACTTGATTGGCTCGCCACCGAGTTTGTTCGGTTGAACTGGGACGTAAAAGGGTTTCTCCGTCTTTTGGTGACGAGCGAAGCTTACAAGCAGAGTTCAGCTCTGAGCCCTGAACTCTTTGAGCGAGACCCCGACAACCGTCTATTGGCGTGCGGGCCGAGGTTTCGAGTGACCGGTGAAGTACTGCGGGATCAGGCGCTTCAGGTGAGCGGTCTACTTAGCCCGAAGATGTACGGCAAGCCGGTGCGCCCGCCAAAGCCAAGCTCGGGTTTGAACACCGCTTTCGGCAGGGCGAATGACTGGGAGACAAGCCCCGGAGAGGATCGATACCGGCGCGCGGTGTACACGGAGGTTCGTCGGAATAGTCCGTACCCGAGCTTCACAACCTTTGACGCGCCGAACCGCGAGGTCTGCACGGTTCGACGGGGAAGAACCAACACGCCTCTTCAGGCGTTCGTGACATTGAACGACCCGGTTTTTGTGGAGGCAGCGCAGGCGCTGGCTCGCAAGATCGTGAGTGAGGGAGGCAAGTCGGATGCTTCCCGGTTTGAGTTCGCCTACCGCACGTTGCTCAGCCGCAGTCCGACCGCGACTGAGTCACTTCGATTGATCCAACTACTTGCCGATTCCCGCACTGGTTTTTCGCTAGACCGCGAGAGAGCTTTGAAAATGGCGACGGATCCGGTCGGTCCATTGCCTAAAGACGCGGATCCGATTGAGCTCGCATCATGGGCGTCTGTATCGAATGTGCTTTTGAATCTCGACGAGGTTTTGATGCGTCGCTGATCACCATTTGAAAATTCAACAGACCCGCCGCAAACATTCAGAGGAAACACACCGTTATGAATTTAATTGAGGAACTTCGCAGGGAGGAGTTGTTATTGCAGACACGCCGGAGTTTTTTGCGTTCGAGTGGAGGTCTGAGTCTTGGTGCAATTGCATTGAATTCCTTGAGCGCTCACAAGGCTCAAGCTGCGTTGTTAGCCGATAATCCGCTTGCGCCGAGAGTTCCCCATTTCAAGCCGCGTGCGAAGCGGATGATTTACCTGCACATGTCGGGCGGGCCCCCAAATCTCGACATTTTCGACTACAAACCTGAATTGGTAAAAAGAACCGGTCAGGATTGTCCCGATGAATTTCTGAAGGGCAGGCGTTTCGCTTTCACCACAGGCGTACCGAAGTTGATGGGGACGCCCCGTCATTTTTCACAGCACGGTCCCGGGGGGCTTTGGATGTCGGATGCAGTTCCAAATTTCCACAAGATTGCGGGCGAGGTGACCTTGGTGCGCTCGATGAAGACTGATGAGTTCAACCACGCCCCAGCGGAGTTATTGTTGTACACAGGTTCGCCCCGGCAGGGCCGTCCTTCGATGGGGACATGGGTGACTTACGGGTTGGGAAGCGAGAACGAAAATTTGCCTGGATTCATGGTGCTCATTTCCTCGGGAGTACAGCCTAGTGGCGGCCAGGGGTGCTGGGGCAGCGGTTTCATTCCGTCTGTGTTCCAAGGGGTGCAATGCCGCTCAAAAGGTGAGCCTGTGTTGTATGTGTCCGATCCAAGCGGGATGAATCGCGACACCCGTCGGCAGACTCTTGATGCGATTCGGGATTTGAACGAACTGCAGGTCAAGGAGCTTGGGCACCCGGAGACTCTGACGCGCATCGCACAGTACGAACTGGCGTATCGGATGCAGACTTCGGTTCCCGAGGTCATGGACATCACGCGGGAAAAGCCGGAGGTTCTTGAGACTTACGGAGCGCAGCCTGGCGAGGCGAGCTTCGCGAACAACTGCCTCCTCGCGCGGCGTTTGGTGGAGCAGGGCGTGCGCTTTGTACAGCTTTTTGACTGGGGCTGGGATTTTCATGGCACGGGTCCGAGTGAGGACATCCGCGATGGATTAACCTCAAAGATGGCCCGCACTGACAAGCCGGTCGCGGCGCTGATCAACGATCTCAAGGAGCGTGGGCTCCTGGATGACACGCTGATCGTCTGGGGCGGTGAGTTTGGGCGTACTCCGTTTCGCGAGGGCCGCACTGCGGGCGGCGCGGTGCTTGGACGCGATCACTACCCTGACTGTTTCTCGCTCATGCTTGCGGGTGGCGGTTTCAAGAAGGGCTTTTCCTACGGGACAACCGACGAGCTTGGATTTTCCACAGCTGAAAATCCCGTGCACATTCACGATCTGCAGGCGACTTTACTGCAGCAACTGGGGTTCAACCACGAGCACTTGACGTACCGTTTCCAAGGACGTGACTTCCGTTTGACGGATGTACACGGGAAGGTGGTCAAAGATCTACTGGCCTGACGAGCCCGCAAATAGCCTGCGGACTGCGGCTGGGGAATTCAGAGCCGTCTTTCAATGCGACGGGGAGCTTTTCAGAAACTCATTCTGGGTTACGCTACGGGGCTCCATGAGTGGTTCCCGTTTGAATTTTCGGATTGAAGCTGTTGCGCAGGGTTCCAGAGCCCGTGCTGCAAGCTTTCGCACATTGCACAACGAGGTGCGGACACCGGTGTTCATGCCCGTGGGAACGCAGGCTACCGTGAAAGCGCAGCTCACCCAGTCTCTGGAGGACGCCGGTTCCCAGGTGCTGCTCGCCAACACGTATCATCTCTTGCTACGGCCCGGGCCGGAGGTGTTCCGTGCGCTGGGTGGAATCCATGAGTTCATGAGTTGGAGGCGCTCTGTGCTGACGGACTCGGGTGGGTTTCAGATTTTTTCGCTGCCGCATGCCCGCTTGATGAGCGAGGAGGGCGCGGTGTTCCAGAGTTATTTGGATGGACGCACGATTTTATTGAGTCCGGAGGTGAGCATTGAGACGCAGAAGGCCATCGGCAGTGATATCATGATGGTGCTCGATCAGTGTATTCCATCGACCGCTGACGAAACAACGGCCCGTCAGGCGATGAGTATCACGCATCGGTGGGCGCAGCGAAGTTTGATTGCGCGCGGCGATTCCGTGCAGTCGCTTTTTGGGATCGTTCAGGGCGCGCTTTACGAGAATCTTCGTCGTGAGAGCGCTGAGTGCCTTCGGGAAATGCCATTCGACGGCTTTGCCATCGGAGGGCTTGCAGTGGGCGAGGGGAAGTCTGCGCGCGAGGATACCTGTGAATTCACAGCCGCCCTGCTGCCCGTTGATGCCCCTCGGTATTTGATGGGGGTTGGCACGCCTCTCGATATTCTCGAGGCGGTGCATCGGGGGGTGGACATGTTTGATTGCATCATTCCGACGCAGGTTGCGCAACGGGGAGGTGCGTTCACTTCGCGCGGATTTTTGCAGCTGCGTCGCGGTGTTTACAAAATCGCGAACGAACCGCTTGACCCCGAATGCGGCTGCCCGACTTGCAGCCGTTATTCGCGGGCTTATCTGCATCATCTAACCAAGACCAAGGAGACGCTCGGTTGGCAGTTGCTCGGGCAGCACAACATTTACTTTTACCATGCGTTGATGCGTGAGATCCGGGACAGCATTCTTGCGGGCCGTTTTCTCGAGCTTTACAAGGCCAAGCGGGATTTTTTACACGAGGACGATCTCGACAATCCGGTGTTACTTCCAAAGTTGAAGCGGAAGAAGCATCCCCCGACGAAACTTGGAGATTACGAGGTCCATATCGCGATGGAGGGGTTTGCAAGCATCAGGCATTGCAGCTCTGGCGAGATCATGCACTCGCGTAATGATCCGATGGAGGAGGCTGAATTGCTGTACACCGGACAGGCGCTGCTTGGAGAACGGGTGCGCGAGGTCGGTGCAGCTGCATTTGCACAGAAGGTTGAGACGCTGGTGATATGGGATGTGGGATTGGGCGCCGCGGCGAATGCGATGGCGGCAATCCGGTGTTTTGAAGAGGCGGCGAAGCATGCGGTGGTGCGCCCAATGCGGATTTTCAGCTTTGAAAACGATCTCAATTCGCTCGAGCTTGCCTTTAAGAACTCAGACAAGTTTCAGTATTTGCGGCACAGTGCGCCTGCTTGGATTTTACGCGAGGGTCGGTGGCAGTCCCGCGAGCACGCTGGTTTGAGTTGGGAGTTGGTGAAAGGAGATTTTTTGGAGACTGTTCTGCAGGTGCAAGAGCCGCCTGAGGTGATTTTTTACGATATGTTTTCGAGAAAAACCTGCGCCGACCAGTGGACCCTTGGCAATTTCGAAAACTTGTATCGAGCATGCAGGGGGAGAGCTGCGTCGTTATTTACCTACAGTTGTTCAACTGCCACGCGCGGGTGTTTGCTTGCATCTGGATTCCATGTTGCACGCGGAAAAGGAACCGGCCAGAAGCTCGAGACTACCGTGGCCTTCACTCCGCAGGCCGCAATGTCACGCTTTTCGACTGGCTACGAGGTTCTCGGCGCCGAATGGCTTTTAAAATGGGCGCGTTCCGGGGCCAAGATCCCGAGCGACTTGCCCGAATCGGCGCATGCAGAGTTTGAAAGAAAGATCAGAGAGCACCCGCAGTTTGCGTGAGAGGGATGGACAGCCTTGTTTGGAAGATGCAACCTTAGTTGTTCTGCCCGAAGCCATGTTTTCAGTCGTTACAAATCCCGCGAGCTATTCACCGTTGATCAAACGGTTCGCATCGCTTTTGGCGCCTGTTTCAGATGCACGTTTGGAGGCGATGGCCGCGGAATCTGCGCATTTGACAAGGTGCCATTTTGGAAATGCCATGCGCCTTTTTGCGCCTCTGTATGTTTCCAACGAATGCATCAACTCATGCACGTATTGCGGTTTTTCTCGTGAAAATCCGATAGTGCGT
>JBILLC010000163.1:0-5450 GCA_044376275.1 Chthoniobacteraceae bacterium
CGGAGTGGATGGAGCGGCATAGGGGTGGACAGGTGGATGCAACTAAAGTGAGCTTTGCGATTCCTGAGTATCGTGAGGAGCGCATTTCAATTCTGCTGGAGGCCGCTCAGATTGGCGCGCACGGGTTGTGTCTTGATTTTTGCCGTCAACCTCCAATCGCTCGTTACCATCCCGAGATTCTGAATCCTTGGTTGGCGAAGGGGATGAAAGATCCGCGTCAGGTTCCAGTTGGCTCGGCTGACTTCCGGGAGTGGGCGCGGCATCGGTCCGAGTTCGTCAATCTTTTCATGCGTGATTTGCGCAAACGCTTGCGGGCGCTTGAGAGCTCTATGCAACGTCCGGTGCCGATTCTTGTGCGAATTCCAGAGGCAACCCTGGACATCAATCTCATGGAGGGACTTGATGTGTCGAGTTGGCTGAAAGAGGGTTTGATCGATGAAATCGCGCTCAATCCACTTTGGATTTGGGATATTAATTATTCGGATAGCGCGGTGCAGTACGTCCAGTTGGCGCGTGCGCATTCGGTGAAGATTTACGGTGGAGCGAACACTACCGCGGGCAAGGGTGTTAAACCAAATGCACGTGCGTTTCTGGAACGAATCAGCCGAAACTACCGGGAAGGCGTGGATGGTATCGCGCTTTTCCAAACAGACGCAGCGCTTCTGGTGCCTGAACTCACAAGATTGCTTGCACGATTCATTCCACGGCTACACGAACCAGGTGCGATCACCGAATTACTGACTTCTGCGCGGATTTCCCAACCTGAGCTCAACGAGCGCGAGCGTGCGTTCGGATTGGATAATCACAGCCTGCTTCCGGATCTAAGCGGATCACCGAGGCTTGCTCTGGAAACTTTGTGACAGAAATCAACGCAGCCTGATACGGGGCCTCTTCGGGTATGCGCTTAATTGGAAGACCGTGCTAATCCGCACCCAACCGGGCTTGCGTGCTCAATGGTTGAAGGGAAACGCATCTCGTGTTCGCATGATGGCAACTCGGCTAGCGTTGCATTCAACGATTTACTGCTAGCCCGACTTCCGCACTTCAAAAAGTGGTTTTGTTGAATTCGGGTGACTTGCGGTATTTTTCAGCCGTTTTTCTCCACTACACTTTGCACCGGTTTTGAACGGCCTGGCAGACGTGGCGCCAAGTGCTTCAGCAGCGCCGCGCGTCTTTCCACTCTACTCTGTCTCAAAGCGTCTCAAACAGCCTGCCCCGCAGGTTAAGAGATCGCGCGAGGCACTCGCTATGTCAGCGCGGAGCCTTTCTCGCAGTCGATCAGTCGAGTCAAACTGCGGGGTCTATGTTAAGGGCGCGTAGTGCGCTGCCGATGTCCGCCAGATTTTCCAACACCGCATCGGGATTGCATTTCGCCAGAGCGTCAGCGGAAAAGGCCCCAGTCGCGACAGCCAGCACACGAGCGCCGATGGCCCGCGCGCAGGAAATGTCATGAGGCGTGTCGCCGATGATGGTCGTCCGCGCTGGCTCAAAACGCACGCCATGCAGTTCAGTTGCGCGCCGTTGCGCGAATTCGCCAAGAGCATTGCGGTCATGGTGGTCGTCTGCAAATGCACCAAACGGGAAAAAATGAGCCACGCCGTAATGAGCAAGTTTTAGGCGCGCGCCGCGCTCGAGGTTTCCCGTCAACAAAGCGAGGGCAACATGGGAACGCGCATGGAGTTCGTTCAGCAATGGCTCGACGCCAGGCAGTAATGTACCCGTGCGACTTGGCAGTTCACGAACCAGATTGCGAAGGTATCCCTGATAAAAGCGATCCAGCGTTTCGGGTGTTACATCGATGTTGTGGTACGCGAGCATTTGACGCGCAATCCCAGAGTCCGTGCGCCCCGCGATCTCAACGTTTTGCAAGTCGTCTTCGATGCCAAATTCCTCGCGAAAGCCGACCTTCAGAGCGTGTTCGCCAGCGCCTCCGCTGGTCAGCAGAGTCCCGTCGATATCGAATAGCAGAAGCGTGGTTTTTTGCATGAGGACGTGGTGAGGTGAGAGCTGCAGACGGGTGGTTACTTGCGAGCAGGCACCTTGATGACGGTGGTGCCGCGGTCCCGCATGACAGGGTCGGCGCCCAGCGCGGCCGTATTGTGTGTCGTGTTCAGCAACCGTCCCTCGGGCGTGTAATGTTCTATCCGGTCGAGGCGCCCCTTTTTGTCATAAAAATACTGCATTCGAGCGACGAGCATACGGCGGGCATTGAAGACCTCCTCTTCTTCGATTCGGCCTTTGAGGCAAAGGTACGTATGGCGCGAGATCACCTGGTCGCTTGCGTCAAACTTTATGGCTGTCATCGGCTGGTGCGCAGCGTCCAGTTCACGCACCAGTCGCCAAACCATGGATTTATCCGCACCGTACAAAATCTCCTCCACGAGCCGGTTCTCCGGGTCAACCTTCACGGTCAACCGCGTGCCATCGTTGTTTTGGAGAGACTTGGAATAGGGGCGCGAATAGTTGGTTTGCGCGGAACCTTGTCCCATCAATACAAGCCCGAGACCTGTGCACAGGGCGGCGACGCGGACGAGTCGGCCCGGGGACGGAGGCATACGCAGCATCGGAAGTATCGGCGGCTTAAAAGGATGAAATCCTTTAGCGGAGGAGCTGTCGATGATGAAGGGTGCCGGCATGTGTTAGTCCCTGGAATCCGGCTGTCGCGCCGAGTAGATCGGCGGCGCTGTTGTGCCGTCGGCGAGCAGCGCATCGGCAGTCACGCTGACGACTTGGGTGGAGATTTCCGCCATCGGAGCACCCGGCTCCGATGGGGAGAATGTGCTGAGCGGTTGCGAGGCGTGCCGTGCCGAGATGATCCGAGCAGCAGAGTGGCGCGGGCGCATTGCGAAGGGATTGGTGGGGCCGAAAAGGCCGATTTGTGGACGGGTAAGAGCCGCGCCCATTTGCACAAGGAGGTTATCGCAACTCGCAATCAAGCGCGCACGAGCCACAAGCGCGGTGAGCAGCATCAGGTCGAGTTGTCCCGCGAGGGTCACCAGCGGCTGCGGAAGCGGGCCAGCACCAAGCACCGCAAGCGCCGTGCGGATGTCGCGTAAATGGTTTTGTTCAGAAACACCTGCTCCTCCAACAAGCACGCACGGCATTTGATGGCTGATCTGGAGATGAAGAATGAATTCCGCCCATCGTTCCGCCGGCCAGTAATGGGACTCTTCGCGGGCGCCGGGGTGTATCACCGCAAACGCATCCGCAATGCCGCATTCACGGAGCAGGATTCGAGCTCGCTGAATGGCAATAGGCGGCACGCGCAGGGCCGGCTGCATTTCGCCACCCGTCGATTGCAGTCCGATTGCGCGAAGCAATTCCACATAATAATCGGCGACATGGGTGGCGGAAGTGGAGACGTTGACAAAATTCTGGTAAATCAATCCGCGCACCCAGCCTTTATGCGCCGAAGCAAACGCAACGCGCCGCCGCGCACGCGAGGCCATTGCAAAAAGAGCTGAACGGTCCGTCCCCGTGAAATCCAGACACACATCAAAAGTGCCGGTGAGCAGACGTTGGAACAGGATTTTATTCTGACGGAATGACTCGCGGAAAACCAGCACCTCATCGACTCTGGGCAGAGCCGGCACCAAAGCTTCGCAGGCCATACTGGTGACCAGCGTGATTCGTGCTTCAGGCCACGTCTCGCGTAATTTGTGAAGCGCCGGTGCAGTTAAAATCAATTCGCCGATACGCTTGAGCTGGAGCACAAGGATCTGTGGCGAACTACCGAGGGGATCGGGCGTGATTAAACTGGATAAAAAACGCTTCAAGAGAGGGTGGACCCTTCGCTTGGCGGTGTTGCAAAGGGACAATTACCCTCTCTAAAAACGGTGTTCGTTGCGAGAGTGTTCCTGAGTAAGTTTAATAAAAATTTCAACGGGCACCGGGCGGTACCCCGGTTGTCATTACGGGTCGGTCAGGCGGTTTGGGATTCTGAAAATCAGGTCGGCTGACTCAAAAGCCCGCGTTTCCGATAAAAACAGCTTGTGTGTAAAAGTTTGAAGGGGACTGGGCGCAGCGTGCTGGGCATCTGTTTTGGACTCATGCGGGGGGCAACCCGGCCAGCGCGCTGGCGGATGCATACCGTAGTTGGCTCGGAGCTATCCCGACGAATGTGCGGGAATCGGTTTTCGCTCTTGCCTTGATGCGGCGTTCGTTGCATCGGAAAAGGCATGGACTTTCATTATTGCGGCCACTCATGTTTTTCGGTCACGATGCCAGGAGCGGGCGGGGCTTCAGCGAAGAAGCGGCTGTTGTTTGATCCGTTCCTCACGAGTAATCCAAGGGCCAGCACCACGGCCTCCAAGGTCAGGGCGGACGTGATCCTGGTCACCCACGGGCATTTTGATCACATCGAGGACGCCGCGTTGATTGCAAAGCGGACCAAAGCGAGAGTGCTTGCGGGATTCGAAGTCGGCGAATGGCTTAAGAAGCAGGGGGTGGATGCCGCGCAGATCCAGCCCCTGAATCATGGTGGCACCGTACGTCTTGATGGAGCAACCGCACAGCTGGTGAATGCCGTGCACTCTAGTTCGCTTCCTGATGGTTCTTACGGCGGCAGCCCTGGCGGGTTTGTGGTTCGGTCGGACAAAGCGGGCGCGTTTTATTACTCCGGAGACACGGCCCTGACCATGGACATGCAGCTCATCCCCCGCAAAGGCGCGTTGCGCTTCGCTGTGTTAAGCATTGGAGACAGTTTCACGATGGGTCCGGAGGACGCGTTGGAAGCCGCAAAGTTGCTGGAATGCGACGAGATAGTAGGCGTGCATTTTGATACGTGGCCACCCCTCAAAATCAATCATCGCAACGCTAAAAGTCTGTTTGCCAAGGCAGGCAAAACCCTGCACTTGCCCCGGCCAGGAGACATCCTTCGCTTTTGATTTCAGGGTGCGGGGGAAAAAATAGCATGGCTCCTGAGCAAACACATGTTGCAGACGGCCGTGTATTGGTTGAGAAGAGGGCGAGGGTCACATCCATGCCGCGCCATGCCACTATCAGCCCCAAGCATGATGCCCCAACCATGAAACCGAGAATCAACGAGCTGCGGGATCATGAACAAAGCGGGTTTGAGTCCATGCGTTCTTTCTGCTGTGCGATCGGACGCGCTTGGGTTGCGCTTCTGATCATGTCGGCAGCTGGCTGTGCGAAGGATGCCACTAAGAAAAAGAATGCCCGCGAGAACCCTGACAAGATTGAGGCCACCGCCAAGGGGACAGCGAGCGGGGCGTCCGGCGCACAAAAAACGCAGTCAAAAAATGTGTGGCAACCCAGGCTCGGAAAGATCCTGCTTGTAAAAGATAAGTTGGAGTTTGTGCTGATCGACATCGGAACGGCGCCTGCGCCCGAGGCAGGCACCCGGCTGCTGGCTTATACAGACGCCAACCCCTCGGCGGAACTGGCCGTCAGTTCATTCCAGAAGCGTCCTTTTTTGATCGCAGATATCG
>JBILLC010000164.1:0-5448 GCA_044376275.1 Chthoniobacteraceae bacterium
CCGAGGGCCCTGACTTGGGGCGTAGTGAAGAATCCACCCAACATGCTCCAAACCGGCTGCCTGCTCGCGATCAACGAACGAATTCGCAGCGTTGTGGCTGATTTCCAGCCCACCGTGGCGGCATTCGAATCCGTGATTTTCGTGCAAAGCTACAAGACTGCCATCATCCTTGGATGCGCCCGGGGGGCGGCTCTGCTGGCCGCAGCGAGCGCGGGATTGCCCGTGTTTGAGTATGCTCCCAAGCGTGTTAAACAGGCGGTGGTTGGGCGCGGCGCGGCGGATAAATCTCAGGTGGCGTTCATGGTAAGGGCGCTCTTGGGGCTGAGCGAAACGCCTGCACCGGACGCTGCCGATGCGCTGGCGGTTGGGTTGACGCATTTTCAGGCCTTGGCTGGCAGCCGGGTTCGGATGACGGAGCCGGAGCGCATCTGATGGCAACTCAACCATTGAAAACTCGATGGCTGGGGCGCATCCAGTACGCAGAGGGGATCCGGATGCAGGAGCAAATCCTTGCTGCCAAAGTGGAAAATCTGGGCGGCGCGGATGAGCTTCTACTATTGGAGCATGAGCCGGTGTACACGATTGGAAGGGGTGCGGATCGCGCGAGTTTGGGGGTGGGACCGGGCGGGTTACCCTATCCGGTGATGGAAACCAACCGAGGCGGGAAGGCCACTTATCACGGACCCGGGCAGTTGGTCGGGTATGCCATGCTGGATTTGCGCGTGCGCGGTCAGGATCTGCATCGGCATTTGCGGAGTCTGGAGGAGGGGGTGATCGAGTGTTGTCGGGTTCTTGGGGTGAAGGCTGCGAGCCGTGACGGGTTGACTGGGGTGTGGGTGGGCGGGAGAAAGCTTGCGTCCATTGGTGTGGGGGTGCGGCGTTGGATCACAATGCACGGGTTCGGATTAAATGTTTGTGATGCTTTGGGTGGTTTTGAGCACATCACACCGTGTGGGCTGGAGGGGGTTGAAATGACCAGCCTGGAGGCCGAGGGAGCCAAAGATGTGACGGTCGAATCCGTTTCCGTTGTCGCGGCGGAGGTGTTTGGCCGGATTTTGGGATAATGGGCATCAGAAAATAAGGGGGTTTGGGGGGGATTGGGAGTACAGGGGAGTACACGGATTTCAGTCCGTTCCCTCTTTGCTTTCATGAAATCCCTAAAAAGCTGCGGTTGAGTTTTAAAATAGATCGGCCACTGTTAGGTTTCACGATTATGAAAGAACGAACCTTACCAAAATTGGGTGTTTGTGCAGTGGCGGTGGCGCTAGGGGGAGCGGCAGTTTCAGGTATCGCGGCGCAGCCTGCGAAGAGCATCGATCTAAGTAAGTTTCCGAAGGAGGCGCAAATGGTCGAGCGTGTCGTGGTTCCTGTTCCGAGCGAAGTTTTTTCGGTTCTCGATAAGATGGGTAAGCCGAACTGGCCGGAGGTCTTGAAAGCGCAGAAGTCTGTGGTTGAGCCGGTGGGAAGCGAGAGGCAGATTTCGCTGCTTCTTGGGACGGTGATCGCCGAGGGTTTTATCGCTGTTGAGGCGGAAAGCGCGCCGGAGGTGAAAAACATCGGAAACAGCGTGCGTTTATTGGCCAAGGCAATTGGCGTTGAGAAAGCCGTCAGCCGCAGGGCGACCTCGATCGTGGAATACGCTGAGAAGAAGAGGTGGGTGGATGTGCGCCGTGAATTGGATCTGGCGCTCTCTGATGTTCGTCAGGCGATGCTGGAGCTCAACAGTGAGCCGCTTGCCCAGCTTGTGAGCCTGGGCGGCTGGCTGCGCGGAACGGAGGCACTTGCTCAAGTGGTCGGAAAAAGTTTTTCAAAGGATGGTGCCGGTTTGCTCCATCAGCCGGTTTTGATCGAGCATTTCGACCTGCGCCTCGCGGAGATGCCCGAGGCGGCGAAGAGCGATCCTCTGATGATCAAGATCCGCGTCGGGCTCTCCGAGATCCAGCCACTTATGAACGAGGGGACTACTGGCATCTCCGAGAAGGCTGTCCGGAAAATTGGGTCCATCTGCGCGGATCTGGTCGCGGTGATTAAGGCAGGGGCGAAGTAGGCGGCGGCGGATCAAATTTAAAACAAACAGCAACAGCTCAAATTACATCCAGTCGTGAAAAGATTTTTCATTCTCGTTGCAGTTCTAATGTCCTTCTCCCCGGGGCTTTCTCTGCAGGGCGGGGCGATTGAGGACGCGCTCTCGTTTGCGTTCGAAGCCAGTTCCTCCGCGGTCAAGGAGGGCTTTACGATTCGGGAGGAGTGGTGGGGCGGGGATCTTCCGGTTGGCCAGCCAAAGCCGATCCCGCATCAGCTGTTCAAAGGGAACGACTACTGGTTTTGGATGGGCACTGCGGTCAAGGGGGCCTCGATTTCGGTGCACATCTACGACAGCGATGGGAAGCTTGCCGAGGACGAGGTGCTCAAAAAGACGCAGGGTGGACAGAAGGCGGGGGCGCGGATCAAACCCAAGCGCAGCGGCACCTACTATCTTTTAGTTGAGATTGAGAAGTCTCCAGAGGACCGAACTGTTTGGGCTCTTGCATATGGCTTTAGGTAGGGCATAGATTGGTGTCTTGCAGGGCGTTCCCCCGGACCTCCTGCAGTTTTATGAACGAAGTTGAAACGCTTCAGTTTGAGAGTGGCCGCATTTTGCAGGCACTCTACGGAAATGATTTGGGGTTGTTGAAAACCGTGGAGCAGGCCCTCGAAGTGCGTCTGACGACCCGCGAGGGATGGTTGCGGGTGGAGGGGCAGGCCGACAAGATCGCGCAAGTTCGTAAGCTCTTTCAACAGCTGGAAAAGGCGCGTCAGAACGGAGTTTCCATCCGGCGACAAGAGTTTCAGTACGCAATGCGGGCTTTGCAGCAGCCTCAAGGGATGGGCATCGACGAACTCAGCCAGACGCGGGTCAGCGTTTCCTCGCGGCGCGCGCCTGTCACCCCAAAAACCGCCAATCAACGTGCGTACATAGACTCGATTACAAAGCACGATATCGTTTTTGGCGTGGGACCTGCCGGGACCGGTAAAACATACCTTGCCATGGCCATGGCAGTGGCCGCGCTCAAGCAGGATCAGGTCAACAGAATCGTACTAACCCGGCCGGCGGTTGAGGCGGGGGAGGCGCTCGGTTTTTTGCCCGGGGATTTGCGTGAAAAAATCATGCCGTACCTGCGGCCTTTATACGACGCATTGCAAGACATGCTTGAGCCCGAAGAGCTCCAAAGGTGCATGGAGAGGAACATTATCGAGATTGCGCCGCTCGCCTACATGAGGGGCCGCACGCTTGCGCGTTCATTCGTTGTTTTGGACGAGGCTCAAAATACGACCACCGAGCAGATGTTCATGTTCTTAACACGGCTTGGAGTGGATTCGAAATGCGTGATCACCGGCGATCATACTCAAATCGACCTGCCCTCAAATCGGCGCTCCGGGCTTGTGGAAGCGTTGCAGGCTCTGCGCAGGGTCCCGGGCGTCGGGTTTTGTCATTTCGATGACACGGACGTCGTGCGGCACGAATTGGTGGCCGCGATTATTCGCGCGTATCGCCATTATCGTGGGTCCTCTGAACCGCAACCCGGCCGTTAAGATCCAGTCGCTGTAAATTTTTAAGACGCAGCATGGATAAATTTCAATGATGACTGCTTCGTTGCTCTCTTTGGTCTCAAGGTTGCTTGCGTCGGTTCCCGGAGTGCGTGGTGCCAGGTCTTTCCTAGCCCGACAACGGCTGATTCGGCGTGGAATGGCTTCTGTGAAACTAAGAAGGAGGCTTACTAAAACCGAGTGGGTCGAGGGACTCAGGCATGGAAAGGGGTGCAGGTGGTTGCTACTCGTTTGTGTTGCTCTGCTGCTCTCTTGGACGGCCTCGGGCTCGGCGTTGGAAGTCGAGAGGATTGTCATTGGTGCATTGATGACTTTTTTGGTGATGGCCCTGCTTTGGATGAATCATCCGAAGGTTTGGGCTGACAACTCCCGTTTATTTCTAATTTTTGGCACGTTGATCGCGCATGTGCAAATGGTCCGTTGGGTCACCGGTAGTGCGATGGATTCAGGGGCGCCGGGGCCGCATTCCCTGAGCCAAGCGGATGTGAGTGAGTTTTGGGAGCTGGCGGTGCCGTATGCGCTGGCGCCCTTGGTGATTTCGGTCTTGTTGGGGCAGCGGTTGGGAATTGTGGTTTCGATTTTTGCGAGCTTGTTCGGGTCAATGCTGCGTGGAGGAATTGATGCGCGGTTCTTGGTAATCAGTTTGCTCACCGGGTTTGTGGCCTCGATGGCGACGCGAGACGTACGCAGGCGCAGTGATTTGCTCCGCGCCGGCGCCATGGTGGGTCTAACAACCGTGATTTTATCCGCGATGATGGGGCATCTGGGGCGTATTGATTTTCAAAATCTCTCCGATCTGCGCTGGGAGTCGCTTGGCTGGAAATGCGCTGCGGCCTTTGGCAGTGGGATGGTTGCTGCATTCGTTGTTTCCGGTCTTTTGCCGGTTATCGAGGGGTTGTTTAGAATCACGACGCCCGTCACCTGGCTTGAGCTGGCGGATTTAAATCATCCTCTCCTCAAGCGCATGACAATCGACGCGCCTGGCACCTACCATCATAGTTTGATGGTCGCGCAACTCTCAGAAGCGGCGGCTGAGGTTATTGGTGCCAACGCTGCGATGGTCCGGGTGTGCTCGTATTTCCATGACATCGGCAAGCTGGTGAAGCCTGAGTATTTCGTTGAAAACGCCAGGCACGGCAGAAATGCACATGAAGATCTGGCCCCCACCATGAGTGCGTTGGTGATCATCGCGCATGTAAAAGAGGGGGTTGATCTTGCAATCAAGCACCGCCTGAACCGAGAAATAATCGATGTGATCCAACAGCATCACGGAACGTCGCTTGTGTATTACTTTTACAAGCGCGCTCTTGAGCATCGGGAGCGCGAAATTGCGGAAACTTCTTCCCAAGAAGATTCTGATCTTATGCCGGTGAACGAAGACTCCTTCCGGTACCATGGTCCGAAGCCGCAGTCGCGCGAATGCGCGATTATCAGTCTGGCCGATTCAATTGAGAGCGCATCGCGATCACTCGAAAAAGTGACTCCCCAAAAGATTGATCAGTTGGTGGACGATATTATGGAGCGCCGTTTGATCGAGGGACAGATGAAGGAGTGCGATTTGCTGATGACTGAATACGAGGCGATCGGTGAGAGTTTCAAGAGGACTCTTAGAAGTATGTTGCACACTCGAATTGCCTACCCCAAGCCTGCTGAGAAAAAGGAGTCAAATGTGTTCATAAAATCGCAGCGTTCTGAAATGGCAGAGCGTGTTCACAAAATGGCTTAAGCCAATGCATCGCTCCAAACTGCAGAATCGCGATTTTGAACGCGTGGGCCCTTCAATTGTCATTTTAAACCGTCAGCGCGCATGGGCGGTGGATCTGCCTTTTTTGCGAAGAGCCGCAGCGGTGGCATTAGATC
>JBILLC010000167.1:0-5422 GCA_044376275.1 Chthoniobacteraceae bacterium
CTTTACTCATGAGACCCGAGAGCGCCACCGCACGAACAATATCTTTGACCCTGTACTGGTTTCTCCTCGCTTCCGCCTGGATGACATTGACGTCCTCCTGATCGTCGAAAGCAAGCGCACGGCGCAGGCCATACGTACACAAATGCTCAATAAATGCGCGGGCCACCTTGTCACGGTCCTCAATCAATCGCTGTTTGAATTCTTCGGCGTCTTTGAATGTCCGTCCATCGGGCATGACCCCAGCTGGATTAACCGCTGGATCCTCCCCGACTCCCGCCGACACCTTTTCGCGAGTGCGCCACTGTCCGATGGCATCGTAATTATCCCAGGCAATCCCAAACGGATCGATGCGGGCGTGACACGCGGCGCAGTTTGCATCATCGCGGTGTGCCTCGAGCTTTTCGCGCAGGGTTGCTTTTGGGCTTTGTGGAGGATTGGGTTCGATTGCAGGAACATTCGCGTGCGGTGGCGGCGGTGTCTTGCCTAGGATCGTTTCGCTGAGCCACACGCCGCGGTGGACGGGACGGTGCCGCGTCCCATCCGAAGTCAGCCCCAGCACGGCACCCATCGCGAGTAGACCGCCGCGGCGATTTTCTGGCGTCAAGGAAACACGATGAAACCCGCTATTTTTTGGCTCCGGCAATCCGTAAAACTCACACAGACGCGCGTTTGCCATGGTCCAGTCGGTGTGAATCACGCTTTCGATCGGAAGGTTCGCATTAAAGATCTCTCGAAAAAATTCCACTGGCTCGGCACGCATACTGGTCTCAAGCCATGCGTCGTAGGCTGGGTAGAGCTTCTTGTTTGGCGGGAACATGCCGAGACGATGTAGTTGCAGCCATTGCCTGGCGAAATCGTCAATGAACCGGCTCGATTTTGGGTCTGCAAGCATGCGATCCACTTCGGTTTGCAGCCCTTCACCGTTGAGCTTGCCGGCTTTGACTGCTGAGAAAAGAGCGTCATCGGGCATGGAGCTCCAAAGCAAAAACGAGAGACGCGAGGCAAGCTCTGCATCAGTCAGGCGTTCGCGAGGTGCGGTATCGCCCTCGACCAAGTAAATGAAATGCCGCGATGTCAGCACGCCCTTCAACGCGACACGGTAAGCATCCGTCACGGTCTCACCGGCTGCACGCTCCGAATTGTAGGAGCTCAAATACTGCTCAATCTCCTCCATCTTTACAGTCCGACGCCACGCCTGCTCGGCGAAGCGGTGTAAATGCGCGGTTACCGCCTCGAAGGACGCGTCCCCTGAGGGCATCACATTGCGGCGTTTCGCCTTTTCCGCCTCCGAAACAAGCGGCCCCTCCCATTCGATCCAGTCCAGGAGAACCGTCGAAAAGAGACCGTTTCCCTTGTCATCGAACATCTGTGGAGCGTTCGGATTGAGCAGGAGGGTTTCACTACTGTGCGTGAAGATGTACCCCCCGCGGCTAGAGAGCGCGTTCCGAAACGCAGCGCCCGCGCGCCGGTCGATCACATTTGTGGACACCACGCAGAAATCGAGGGAAACGGGCATTTCCAAAAATACCTCAAACTCATAAACCTGCGGATTGTCCTCCGGAGCAGTCACATCAAATTCAATCACGCCATCCACGGTCTCCTCGCCCGTGCGCTTTCCGATGCTCAGATGCGCCGGTTGCCCACCAATGGGACGGATGCCGCTGGCTTGGAGGCGAACGCGGTAGAGTCCGCTGTGCTCCGGCCCAGTTTTTCCAAACCAATTTGGCGCAAATGCATTCTGCGTGCTGCCTGGGAACAACAGGTAACGCAGCGGCCGCTTGATACTGAAACGGTCCAGTGCAGCCTGCTGATCTTTTCCACCACCATAGCGGAGTTCGGCGGCTGTCTTGGAGACCTTGCGGGCCTCGCTCAGAGACTCGGAGGGAAATGCTCGATCGAGCACGAGGTCTGCCGCGCGATAGTAACGATCCACATGCGATGGCGATAACGAAAGTTCCGAGCCGATCCGCTCGAAGCCATGCCAGCGCGTGTCCTCATTTAGCTCACCCGGTTTAGTGGGGTCGTACCTGACGCCGAGCAAGTCGTAGACGGTGTTCTGATACTCGCGCCGACTCAAGCGATAGTGGGCCACTGCGGGGCGGGCCGCCATTCGCGCTGCGCGTCCCTCCTTGAGACGTGCATCTAGACTGATCACAAAACCCGAGATCTCCTCTTGGGTGGGTTTCTTTTCCTTTTTTGGAGGCATTTCACCGCTGTTGACCTTTTCGATTGCCTCCGCCCAACGATGGCTATCCGCTCCAAGTTTGAAGTCACGTGAAAGCCGGTCGATTCGCAAATCGCCCTTATCCCTCTCCGGCCCATGACAGCGGATGCAATGTTTTTCGATGAACGCTTCAAATGGCTCTTCCGCACCGACAACGCTGGCAAACGCAAGCACGGACAAGCAAACGGCTAAGATGTTGCGGGGGTGAAACATAGCGCTTTCCAGGAACCTGCATCCAGCAGGCGGAAGGCGCCACCATGCATCACAAAAGCGCCGGATGTCTTGTCTTTTCAGTCGGCTACTGCGGGCGCGGAAGGGATTTCACCGAATCCGATGGAGCAGGCACGCTCAACAGGCTTCCGGTTGGGCGCGCAACATGAAGACTACTTCAAGGTCACCACAAAACCACCTTGTCGATGATCTGGTTAAGCACGCCTCTGGGATTTCCGTTCAAAAAACTCAGTATTGGTTATCGGTCGATCTGCCCGTGAAAACTTCACCGCAGAGAATTTTATGCCGATCCAGTTCTCGAGAATCCGGCCCAATGGATCAACATCTCAAGACAAGCGCAGGACAGAGATTTTTTGATACATCCCATCCTCTTGGATGACTCCAATGAGCGCAAAAGAATGCCCGTTTTCCATGAACTGCGAGTCATACGAGCTGAGAAATATGAGGACGTTTCGGAATGGTGTGTCTTTTGAGCGCCTCCATCAACCCAACAGCAATCAACCTTCAATCCTAGGTGCAAACAGCGCTTTGCTGATCAGCCTCACTTATCCCGCCATACGAATATATTCACATGAGGGAGGAGGGAGGTGCTTGCGGAGATTCCGCGATGATGACGGCACCTGGTGCTGCCAAACGCGGTGGCGACGATGAGCGCCCGGCCAAACGATGGCACATTGAGCCGCGAATGCACCCGAAACACGGGCCGCCACCTCACCCGCCTTCAAACTTTCATAGCCAGACTCGTGAGGCATCTCAAAGCGGTACCACCGCACGCCTCAGCCGACTGCGGTGTGCACTCCACATCCTATCTGTTTGGGTCGGATTTTCGGAGGCCATCGGATTTCGGGCACCACCGACCGCTCGGGCGCTAGAAATGCAGGAATCTCGATGGGAAATACCCCAGTCGATCTGGCGCACCTCGGATGCAAAACGCCTCAGCCCGGAAGAACTGCTTTCCGCCGCAATGCCACTTGAGCCGCGCTTTAAACTCTCCAGTACGCGGGCAACCCGCCACGAAGACTATTCGATCGGTCACCCTGGCACGGAGCGGCCAACTACACTCGGGAATGAGCCATCTGATTTAGAGCGAACAAGCGGATGGCAAATTCCGCAGCAACGGGAGGCTTCCGACGCTGCAAATCCTGAAACGCGCAATCAAGTCTTTGAATTCAGTGCAAAGTCTGCGGCGCACGCTTCCGAATTCTCGCGGGTTCAGGAGCGCGGCCTTTTTCGCGAGGCCACAATCCGGCCCGCCCCCTCTGCGGCGATCGCCAACCCAGCGTTGAGCGAAATTGCACGCTACTCCGACGCCCGCCGTTCCGGCCCTTTGACCTACATTCTGAGGCTGACGCAATCAACGATTCTGGACAGCAACGTCAACGCCTCCGAGCTCAACCGGCGACGCGACCTTCAGATAAGCGTCGGGCCGGCTCTACTCACGCAGCTCGGTAACGAGGAAACAAAATGGAGACTCGGCGGCGTTTATGTCGGCGCATTCAACGATTTTGTAAACCGGTCCGCCCAGCGAACCTTCGACCACATCGGATCGCTATCAATAAACTCAAACAGCAACCGCATTCGATTCAGTCTGCAGACGAGTGCACAGAAGCTGACATCGAGCTTCCCCGACGTTGGTGAAAGGGTCACGCGCACCACCTTGTATGGAGTAGGCACAATGGTTTGCAAATGGGGCGAAAAACTATCCTCGGAGTTAAACGCGGACTTTACGGAATCCTCGTTCGACCGATTCCTGAGCTCGAAAGAGTACAGGGTCCAGAGCCTGCATCTGTACCAGTTCAGTGCCAAGACCCGCATCGGACTAGGCACAGCCATCGGGGTGCTCAGTCCGAGCATTGGCTTTGAGCAACGCTACACCCAAGGGCTCACTCGCATCGAATATCAGCCAACCGAAAAACTCCAATTCAACGCACTGTGCGGGATGGAACGCCGGGAATTCGTCGAGACAAACACCCACAAAATCAATCCGGTCTGGTTAACCAGCGTCAGCTGGGCGATCACCCCAAAAACCGCACTCTCGCTTAATATCGGACGGCGGGCCTTCGCGTCTGCCAGCCTCGCCTTTCAAAACTACACCGTGAGCACAACCTCCCTGAGCCTGAGCCATCAACTCACCAACTCGCTGTCAGCTTCCATCACCGGACAGCACGAGACATCCAAGTACACCTCCGCTTCAAGCGGAGTCAGAACCGGCCGCTTGGACCATTATTTCCTCGGCCGCATCGAGCTTGCGTGGGCAATCAAACGCTGGCTCTCCGCGGGCTCATTTCTGGAGTTCAGCGAGAACCACTCCGAAGGCGAAGGCGCACAGCCATTCTCACGCACTCGCGCCGGCCTCAGTCTGAACCTGTCGTTTTAGCGGCATCTTTTTAACAACAAATCTTCAAGCCATGAGAATGCCCACAAAATCAGGACCGTCCTCCAACATTGCGCCCGAGCCGGATGAATTCACGCATATCCGCAGCGCGAAGCATCGTGGAACACATCTAGAACAAGGGTACAGCCCTCGGGTACAGACGTTGGGACTATTTGCCGCGACCATTGCAACTGCGCCTTTGCTCGCTGCGTCGATGCCGGGCCCGTCGGGACCATCAACTCAAAACCATGCACTCAGGCAGGTAGCAGTGACTCCAACGCCGCAGACTCATAGTGCCGCCACCAACACCCCCTACCGGCTTTGCGCCAATGACACCGTGCACATCCGGGTGTTTCAAGAAGACGAACTTGAAACATCCGTTAAGATCGGAAAAGACGGCTCGATCGGCTTTCCTCTGGTTGGCAGCGTTTTACTTGGAGGTAAAACCCTCTCCGAAGCCTCGCAAGCATTGGAGGCAGCACTTCGCAAGTTCTGCAAGTCACCGCAGGTCGCCATCCGGATCATGGAATACAACAAGCGGCGCTTCACTGTGCTCGGACAAGTGAACCGTCCTGGCACCTTCGAAATGCCTG
>JBILLC010000526.1:0-4748 GCA_044376275.1 Chthoniobacteraceae bacterium
GCAATTGGTGCGGGTTCTCAACGAGCCTGCTTCCTCGTTGGCTCGCGTTCTTCAGGCGAAGGCCGATCAGGCCTCTGCAGCGTAGTCAATTTTCTGGATGGGGGCAGAAACTGGCACTGCCGCCTTGTCTTAAGAATTTTCCCCGGTGCCAGCTGGGGGAAGCATCGGAAGCCCAGAGTGGGTTTCCACAAAAAACAAAAAACAACAAAACTTGGTTCCTTGTCGGGGGAAGGGCCCTTCCTCTTAATTTCTCCGGAGCTCTGGGGGCCGACGATACCAGCAAAAACATATGGCAGATACACAATCCATCGTTGAGCAGCTGAGCGGACTTACCGTCCTTGAGGTTGCAGATCTCGTTAAGCAACTCGAAGAAAAGTGGGGCGTAAGCGCAGCAGCTCCAGTGGCTGTCGCAGCTCCAGCAGCCGGCGGTGCAGCCGCCGCTCCCGTTGAAGAGAAGACCTCCTTCGACGTGATCCTCAAGGAAGCTGGCGCAAACAAGATTGGCGTGATTAAGGAAGTTCGTGCGGCTGTTGCAGGGTTGGGGCTCGCTGAAGCCAAGGCTCTGGTTGAAGGCGCGCCGAAGGCCCTTAAGGAAGGCGTCACCAAGGAAGAGGCTGAAGACATCAAGAAGAAGGTGGAAGCAGCCGGAGCCAAGGTCGAAATCAAATAATTTCTTCTACAAGGGAATGGCGCCTTTCCATCCCTTGTATCACTGCACGCGCTCGGTGGTGTTATTCCGCCGAGCGTGTGATTGTTCTAAAGGCGCTACACTTTCCGTATCTGATTAACCCTGAGTTCACCGCAGAGTCGCGCGCAAAATGTCACAGTCGTTGTAGCTGTGAATAATGATTGCGCGCGCTTCTGCGGTTTTTGTCCGCAGCCCCGCACACACCGAAAAAACACATGTCTGAGCGCATCAACTTCGGAAAAATCAAGGAAGGCGCCGAGCCTCCAAATCTAATCGAAATCCAGCTGAATTCCTACGTGGAGTTCCTGCAAAAAGACGTGCCGCTTTCAAAGCGGAAAGACGTCGGGTTGCAGTCGGTATTCGGGGGAATATTCCCGATTCCGAGTTATGATGAAAAAGTCGTTTTGGACTTCGAATCTTTCGAGATTGGCGAGCCCAAGATGTCAGTTCGCGAATGTCAGCGTGAGGGGCAGACCTTCTCAGCACCTTTGTACGTTACATTCTCCCTGAAGGAGGAGCGTGGAACAAAGGAGGAAAAAGTCTACATGGGCGAAATTCCGCTCATGACGCTCCAGGGAACTTTTGTGATCAATGGAGCTGAGCGCGTTGTGGTGTCCCAGTTGCACCGCTCGCCAGGCATTGCTTTCGAGTCGTCCGTTCACTTGAACGGGAAGGTTCTGTATTCGTTCCGGATCATTCCCGACCGTGGTTCTTGGTTGGAAGTTCAGTACGACACGAACGATTTGTTGTATGTTTACCTCGACCGCCGCAAGCGTCGGCGAAAGTTCCTTGCGACCACTTTGCTGCGTGCGTTGGGGTTCAGCACGGACGAGGAAATTATTCAGCTCTTTTATGATCTCGAGACCCTAAAACTTAGCGGATCACTCGACGAAGAAGAGATCGCGACGAAGGTTCTCGTTTCCGACGTGCTTGATGGAGAGGTGACCGTGGCTCGCGCGTTTGAGCCTCTCACGAAAGCGACCGTAGGGCAAATTCTCGCTCTCGGTGTGAAGACCGTTAAGGTGGTCGACCTCAAGGGTGACGATACGATCATTAAGGCTCTCAAAAAAGACCCTGTTCACACCGAGGAAGAGGCGTTGAAAGAGATTTATCGACGCTTGCGTCCTGGTGATCCGCCAACTGTGCCGAACGCCCGCGGATTGCTTAAGAGACTCTTCTTTGATCCAGAGAAATACAATCTCGGTCGGGTCGGTCGACATAAGATTAACTCGAAGCTAGGGATCTCTGTAGATCCGGAGGAAAGAGTTCTCACCAAGGATGATTTTGTCGGTGCCATCAAATACTTGATCAGCCTCCGGATGGGGGAAGGACGTCTTGACGACATCGATCATCTTGGCTCCCGCCGAGTGCGTACAGTCGGCGAGTTGTTGACCAATCAGTGCCGCGTCGGCCTCGAGCGCACCAAACGGTTGGTTAAGGAGCGCATGACTTTGTTTGATGTGAACGTTGACGGGATGACGCCTCAGAAGTTGATCAACCCCAAGGCACTTTCGGCTGTGATTCGCGACTTCTTCGGTCGCTCGCAGCTAAGTCAATTCATGGATCAAACCAATCCGCTTGCGGAGTTGACTCACAAGCGCCGCTTGTCCGCTCTCGGGCCGGGCGGTTTGAGCCGAGATCGCGCCGGATTTGAAGTCCGCGATGTTCACCCTTCCCATTACGGGCGCATTTGTCCGATTGAAACGCCGGAAGGCCCGAACATTGGTTTGATTTCTTCCATGTCGACTTACGCAAGAATCAATGACTTTGGATTCATTGAGACGCCGTACCGCAAGGTGACCAACGGACGAGTCACGGATAAAATCGAGTATCTCACCGGAGATCAGGAAGAGAACTTCCTCGTCGCTCAGGCCAACGTTAAGTGTGATGACAACGGTAAATTTCTTTCCGAGAAAGTGGCTGTTCGTTCGGGCGGTGACTTCCTCGAGGTGGAACCAGACAAGGTTCATTACATGGACATTTCGCCCAAGCAGCTTGTCTCGGTAGCTGCTTCTCTCATTCCATTTTTGGAGCATGATGATGCGAACCGAGCTCTGATGGGCTCGAACATGCAGCGCCAAGGGGTTCCGCTTTTGGTTTCCGAGTCCCCGCTGGTTGGAACTGGAATGGAGGGCAAAGTCGCAAGAGATTCCCGTGCCGTGATTGTCAGTGAAGGCAACGGTAAGATCGCGAGCGTCAGTGCAGACCAGATCATCGTGACCCAAAGCGGTGAGATGCCCGATGCGAAGAAGAAACTCCGCCATGATCCGGAGGAGGGGATTTACATTTACGAGCTGCGGAAATTTATGCGCTCTAACGCCGGAACTTGCGTCAATCAACGTCCCATCGTGAAGAAGGGTGACGCAGTAAAGAAAGGGCAAGTAATTGCAGACGGTCCGAATTGTGAGAAGGGCGAGCTGGCTCTTGGACGCAACGTGCTAGTCGCTTTCATGCCTTGGAATGGCTACAACTTCGAGGATGCGATCGCGATTTCCGAGAAGGTCGTGAAAGAGGATATTTACACCTCGATTCACATTGATGAATTCGAGATTGGCGCTCGTGATACCAAGCTTGGGCCGGAAGAAATCACACGCGACATTCCGAATGTTTCTGAAGAGGCGCTTCGTAATCTCGGTCCGGACGGCGTTGTGCGTATCGGCGCGGAGATTCGGCCAGGGGACATTCTTGTCGGTAAGATTACACCAAAGAGTGAAACCGAACTGGCGCCGGAAGAACGGCTGTTGCGCGCGATCTTCGGTGAGAAGGCTGCAGATGTGAAAGATACCTCACTGACTGTTCCCTCTGGTACGTACGGAATAGTGATGGACGTCAAGGTTTCCAGCCGCAAAGAAGTGACGCGGATGAAGCTCAGTGCTGGGGAATCTAAACGGCAGCAGAAAGAAGCGGAAGATGTCTACCTCAAGAAGAAAGAGGAACTTAACGAACAGTTGACCGAAGCGCTCGCGAACATTCTTTTAGGGGAAAAAATTCCTCTCGATGTGGTTAACGCTCAGACTGGTGAAATCATCATTCCTGCGAATCGTAAAATCACCAAGACCTTGCTGCGCAAACTAGCCCAGGTTTACGATCATGTGGACATTGATCCATCACCGATTCGCAACAAGATTCGCGAGATCATCGGGCAATTCGAGCCACGTTTTCAGGAGCTTGAGACTGAGCATGAGAGCTCAATGGATAAGCTTGAAAGCGGGGATGATATTGATCCCGGCATCATTAAACAGGTAAAGGTTTACATCGCTTCGAAGCGGAAGCTTTCGGTTGGGGATAAGATGGCAGGACGTCACGGAAACAAGGGTGTGGTTGCCCGCATCGTTCCGGAGGAGGACATGCCTTTCCTAGCCGATGGAACACCTGTGGATATTGTGCTGAATCCGTTGGGGGTTCCTTCACGCATGAACGTCGGGCAGGTTCTTGAAACACACCTCGGAGTTGCGGCGAAAGCGTTGGGCTTCAAGGTTGCGACTCCAGTGTTTGACGGGATCAAAGAAGAACAGATCTTTGATTATCTGAAGAAGGCACAAAAGGTTGATGGTTTCACTTGGGTGACCGACACAGGGAAAGCGACGGTGTACGATGGCCGTACCGGCGATGCATTCGATCAGCAAATTGTGGTTGGATATATCTACATGCTGAAGTTGGGGCACTTGGTTGCGGATAAGATCCACGCGCGTGCGGTTGGTCCTTACTCGCTCGTGACGCAGCAACCGCTCGGAGGCAAGGCTCAGTACGGCGGTCAGCGCTTCGGGGAGATGGAGGTTTGGGCGCTCGAGGCCTATGGTGCGGCCTATACACTTCAGGAACTGCTCACCGTTAAATCCGATGATGTCCAAGGACGGACTCGTATTTATGAGGCAATCGTGAAGGGCGATAATTCGTTGGAAGCCGGAACGCCGGAGTCCTTCAATGTTTTGATCAAGGAAATGCAGTCGCTTGGCCTCGATGTGAAGGTCGGCGGCCGCAGCAACACCGGGCCGGTGGCGCCTCTGCCAGTACTGCCTGAAGTAAGTCTCTAAAACCCATAAACCCGACAACCGTTCGG
>JBILLC010000242.1:0-4452 GCA_044376275.1 Chthoniobacteraceae bacterium
TCCCGAGCGCATTCTCAATGTCGCCCGCCGGGCGATCGCCGCCCAAGAAGCCGGCAACCAGCTTGTGGTGGTGGTTTCAGCGATGAGCGGGGTTACCGACAGTCTAATTAAACTTGCAAAGGATGTGTCGCCAAACCCATGCGAAAGGGAGATGGATGTGCTGCTCGCAACTGGCGAACAGACAACAATTGCGCTCACCGCGATGGCCATCAACGGGCTCGGTAAAAAAGCTGTGTCTCTGACTGGCGCTCAGGCTGGGATCATTACGTCGGACCTGCACACGAAGGCGAAGATCGCACATATCACTCCGGAGCGTGTCACTGAGGCGCTCACGGAGGGAAACATCGTCATCATCGCCGGATTTCAGGGTGAAACCGCGGAAGGCACCATTACCACGCTCGGGCGCGGGGGGTCGGATTTGACCGCGATTGCGATCGCCGCAGCCATCAAAGCGGATCTCTGCCAGATTTTCACAGATGTCGACGGCGTTTACACCTGCGATCCCAGGGTCGTTCCATCGGCGAAGAAAATCGCTGAAATTTCGTATGACGAAATGCTTGAGATGGCTTCAAGCGGGAGCAAGGTAATGCAAAGCCGCTCAGTAGAGTTCGCAAAGAAGTTTGGCGTCATATTCGAAGTCCGCTCAAGTTTTAACAACAATCCAGGAACCATCGTGAAGGAAGAAACCGACAGCATGGAGGCCGTGGTCGTCCGCGGCGTAAGCATTGAAAAAAACCAAGCCAAGGTGACAATCACCCATGTTCCCGATCGTCCGGGCACGGCGGCGAAGATCTTCAATGCCGTAGCCAACGCAGGACTCATCGTTGATATGATTGTTCAAAATGTGAGCGTGCAAGGTTCCACCGACATCTCCTTCACGATGTCCAAAGACGAACTGCCGAAAGCCCAGGCCAGACTCGCTCCCGTCGTTAAAGAGGTCGGCGCCTCTGAAATGCTCGCACAAGATGGTATTGCGAAGCTCTCGATTGTTGGGATCGGCATGCGCTCTCACTCGGGTGTAGCCGCCAAGCTTTTCGACGCCCTGAGTTCTGGCGGAATCAATATTCAGATGATTTCCACAAGCGAAATCAAAACCGCGGTGATCATCGATGAGTCCCACATTGCGCAGGGCGCAAACTTAGTCCACGAGGCCTTCGGACTTGGAGCAACAAGCCACTGACCTCTCGCATCGTGCCACGCGGCACTCAAGCCGCGTGCAGACCTTCTCATGAAACCGCATTCCATCAAGCCCAGTTCGCGCCTCGAAGGCGTGAAATATGAGATCCGCGGGCCGCTTGCTCGCAGGGCTGGTGAGCTTGAAAAGGCCGGCTACGACATCATCAAACTTAACATCGGCAACCCAGGCGCATTCGGATTCCGAGCACCGGAAACGATGCGACTTGCGATGATCGAAAACCTGCGGGAAGCGGACGCTTACAGCCACCAAAAGGGAATTTTTCCAGCGCGAGAAGCAGTCGTAATGCAACAGCAGACACGCGGTGTTCTCGACGTGACTGCTGATGACGTATTCATGGGTAACGGCGTTTCAGAGCTGATTTTGTTCTCGCTCTCCGCACTCTTGGAACCCGGAGATGAGGTCCTGATTCCAAGCCCTGATTATCCCCTCTGGACTGCAGCGACCGTCTTGCATGGCGGAAAAGCTGTCCACTATCCATGCAGGCCGGAGAAAGGCTTTATCCCAGATCCACAGGAAATCCGCTCGCTGGTGACACCGCGCACTCGAGCAATCGTTGTGATCAGCCCCAACAATCCCACCGGCGCGGTTTATCCTTTGGAGGTGCTTGAAGGTATCGCGCGGATTGCTGAAGAGCACCATCTGGTAGTTTATTCGGACGAAATTTACGACCAGGTGCTATACGACGACGCCATACACATCCCGATGGCGACGCTCGTCAAAAAGACACTGTGCGCGACGTTCGGGGGGCTTTCAAAAGTCTACCGTGCCTGCGGATTCCGAGTCGGTTGGGTTAGTTTTTCTGGAGAGAAAGGTGGCGCCAAAGATTACATTCAATCCTTCGAACTACTGTCCTCTTTACGCCTGTGCTCGAACGTGCCTGGGCAGTGGGCGGTTCAGACTGCCCTTGGCGGAAAACAATCCATACTTGATCTGACGCGGCCTGGCGGACGTCTTTGGCAAACCCGTTCGACAATCATCGAAGGCGTGCAGGCATCAGAGTTTCTGAATGTCGAAAAGCCGATGGGTGCAATGTATGCATTTGTGGGAGTCGATACGGAGAGCCTACCGAATTTTGATGACCAAAAATTCGCGTTCGAACTTCTTGAGAGAAAGCACGTGTTGATGGCGCCTGGTACAAGCTTTAATGTTCCGTACAAAAACCGCTTTCGAATCACCCTGCTTCCAGACTGGGAGACAATGGAAGAGGTCTTGGCGCGAATCGAAGAGCTGCTCTTCGAGTGGTCGCGAAAGCCTCTGGAATCAAAGTAAGCCTAATCACAACTCCGGCAACACAAGTGCTTTGGCAGAGCGATAGTCAAGCTCCGCTACTCCTCGCAATATAGTCGGTAGAGCACTTGCGTCCCGCATTCCTGCCAGCCCCTAGCTGCAGCCTTTTCGAAAAGAGATAGAGCTTTTTGAAGTCCCGGCATCTCGAGCCCTGCCTCAGCCGCGCTCCTCAATGCAATTACGATGTCTTTAATGATGTGCTTCACATAAAACCCTGGTGTGAAGTCTCCATTCAGGGCGCGTGGCGCCAGATTGTTCATGGCCCAACTGCCGGCCGCTCCCCCGCTGATCACACGATGCACTTCGGCCGTATCTAGTCCTTGCATCTTCGCGTACGCCATTGCCTCGCACCACGCAAGCATACCAAGCGCGACGGCGGACTGGTTCGCCATTTTGCAGTGTTGCCCAGCCCCCGCATCACCAAGACGCCGGATCGTCTTTCCCATCAATTCGAGAAGCGGCAAGGCCAGATCAAAAGCATCCGCAGATCCTCCAACCATGATCACGAGTTTACCTTCACGCGCACCGATGTCGCCACCGGAGACCGGTGCATCCAACGCAAATAAACCGCGTGATTGAGCATCAACCGCAATCCGCTGAGCGAGCCGCGGGCTGGACGTTGTCATGTCGATAAGCAACGCCCCGCGCATCGCAGAATTCAAAATGCCATTGTCACCAAAATAGACCTCTTCCACATCGTCGGGGTAGCCCAGCATGGTGATGACCACTTGGCCCTTCGAAGCCGCTTCGCCCGCTGAAGAACACCAACGAGCCCCAGCGTTCAACAGTGACACCGCCTTCTGGGGTGTCCGGTTGAAAACATATAACGGGTGCCCGGCGGCCAAAATGTGTCCCGCCATGCTCACCCCCATGACGCCGGTTCCAATAAACGCAACTGAACGCTGCCGCCGATCAATGGATTCTTTCATGCGCTCGCTTTATACCGTGGGAATCAATCCGACACTTTAATTCATGCCCGCCGAGAGCAACCTCGCGAATTTTCAACCGCCCTTCCAGCAGTCGATCGCCCAGATCGCAGATTTACAGAATCCTGACAAGTATCGTCTGCAATAGAGCCGATTCCTGACACAAATCCGCTCAAATTTCTGTCCAAGGATCCAATTCTGGATCCGGAAACCAGAAAAATAAGTACATGAAAACTAGCTTGTTCCTACTAACAGCAGTCATCAGCATGTCCACTGGCCTCGGTGCCGCAGTTCCACCGGCAAGCACCCCTCCACGTGCTCCGGCAAAACCGGCTTTGCCTCCGGCCTCCAAAGCTGTCCCTCCTCTGGTAAACTCGACAGCGGCGGCAGCCAACCCCGCGGGAGCACCACCACCGCCCGCGCAGATCCGCCCACTTCTCCCGCCCCAACCCCCGCAGGCTCCACCTGGACGCCTAATTGCGAATGAGGGGAAATTCGCAAACCCCATTACCGGCCTTTCGGCGTCTCAAATTGCGGAGTTCAATGCGGCCAAGGTTGTCTTTTTGGAGGTTGAAACCACCGAGGCCGGGCTCGGACCGATCTTCAACGATGTCTCATGCGTTGCCTGCCACTTTAGAGGCGGCGCAGGCGGGTCAAGCCGCGTATCGGTGACCCGCTTTGGGAGAACCATAAACGGAGTCTACGACCCACTTGAAGCACTAGGAGGCCCCTTGTTGCAGAAACGTGCCATCGCTCCAAAATACCTTGAGAAAGTGCCCTCGGAGGCGAACATCGTTGCAAACCGAATCACCACTCCACTGTTCGGAGCCGGCCTCATCGAGGCGATTCCCGACTCCTTGATTTTGGCAAACGCGACTGCATCGAAGCCTGACGGAGTCAAAGGCCGCGCCGCGATTGCGAGCGATGCGATCACCGCAGCTCTAGGATCGGTCGTTTCGGTTGGAAAGCACAGCATGCAACACTCAATGCGTTCTCCGCCGACGCTTATCTCAATGAAATGGGCGTCACCAACGCAATCTT
>JBILLC010000169.1:0-5397 GCA_044376275.1 Chthoniobacteraceae bacterium
GGTGAACTTCGTGGTGATCTTGAGGTAAGTTTGCTCCTCGATTATCCGCGCTCACTGCACGGTGGTTATTATCAGCGCACGTTGGGTGATTCAAAGACTGCGCGTGCAGCCCTTGAGCGTTTGATTCGGCATTATTCCAAAAAGCCACGGCAGGATTTCCCGCAGAAGTATGCCGGATCTTTGGATCGGTTGATCCAGCAGTGTGGCGTCGAGCTAATCGAAGACCATGGTTTTGCGCTGAAAAGTATGCTGTTGCTCGAGCAGACAGAAGCGGAGCAGTTGCGCAATGTATTGGAGAAAAGTTTTTATGCGCGTTTAAAGCCGGATGATCGAGTTTCAGCTTTTCTAAACGAGGCAACCAATTCTGCAATGCCGGTGGCTGATCGGATTCTGGCGTTGCACAAATACGCGCTCGGCGACGATGTTACCGCGGCAGGGTTGCGAGATTTGTTGTTGCACCGCTTGAGCTTCGAGGAGTTACAGTCAACGAGCATCCGGTTTGTGCGAGCGGAGACGTTTTTAGAGCAAATGAATCCGCGGAAGGCGATGGAGGAATACGCCGCCGTAGACCACAAGGAATTTGGTGAAAAAGAGCTATGGCTCTGGAGTTGGTCCGCCGCAAGGACAAATGATTTTGGCTTGGCTCAGGAACTTTTAGATGAGCTCGAGGCTCGGTTTCCGGGTGGTGAATATGCGAAGCTTGCTGCGACTGTTTTGAAGTGTCTTTCAAAGACTGAGCTGGCGGATGATTATGCGAGAGTCCTCGGGCAGATTATTGATTCCGCAGCAAACCAGACTGATTCGTTTCATGTGATGGTTCATCGGAGACCCTCCAAAGATCAGGCGGGTTGCATCGTTTATTTGAGCTACTCGAGTCCTCGGCGTGATTTCTCAGTGCTTATGTGTAACTCTGAGCGGAGGGTTGTGGCGGCCTTTCAGTCTACTCCGGATGAGATGCGTGGGTATGTTGAAGGATGGAAGTGGATACGCCGGATTCAGGAGCCTGGCTTTGTCCCGGTGCCAGTTCTCAACCTGAAGCTTGAAGAGGACGGCAACAGCTTTGATTTTCACTCGAGGACGGTTGCCTTTGGTAATCCCATTGGTTGCCCGCTTCTGGATGTGCCGTGGTTTGTCGGACCCGCCAAGCAATCCGAGACGGTTCGATACTTTCAGAAGTCAGGAATGTGCTTTAGTCCAATTGTCGAGAGTGGCGAGATGCGCACGCTAAGGTGCCTCTGGCCCTCGACGGCTGGACACGTGGCTTCTGAATGGATCGTCACCGTTTCGCGAGAGGGACGCTTGCTGAAGGTCGAGGGGAAAGAAGAAACGTGGGATGTGCAGTCTGGGGTTGGGATTAACCAGCCGTTCTCTTCTCCTTCATGGCCAAAGTTACCCTCGAGAATGGAAAGCGACTCGGGGTCGACGTTCGTGGAGGTTTTCATGAAGATTCTCAAAGCGCTCATGTATTGAGAACGTTTCAAGGCTGGCTCGTGGGTCCTCTCAATGTGTGAGTGATTTATTGAAGGCTCGTAAGCTGTGGGGTGGTTAAGCGTTTTTTTTCGGGGGACTAGGGTTGGTTTTCAGGTGACGGTTACTGTGGTAGATCAGTGAAAGGGCCCGATCCTTGAGATTGCAATTGTTCCCTAACGATGTGCCCGCTTAACAGGGCGAGTGGTGTCTTTGTTCTGATGCTGATGGCGGCAGCCATCCCGGCGGCTTCACCCATGGCCATTGCTGTTGCTGTGACGCGTGTGGATGCGTGTGCGCCGCGTGTAGCGCTGTGACAACGGCCTGCGACAAGTAGGTTGCCGAGCCCCTGCGGCACGAGGGCTCGGTAGGGGATGTCGTACGGCTCTGGCTGCACTTTTTTCGGATCGAAGTCGTTTGCGCTGCCTGATACAGTTTTATTTGGATGAAGGTCGAGGTACCAACATCCCGTTGCGATAGCGTCGTCAAATCGGCGTGACGTCATCAAATCGTTTTCGGTTAGTACATGCTCTCCTATAATTCTGCGTGACTCCCGCACTCCAATCCACGGGTAGGCTTCCATGAAATATGAATCCTTGAATGCAGGGACATCGTTTTTCCATGCGCGGAACATCGCATGTGCGTCGGCGCGCCCTTGCATTTCGGCTCGGGAGAGGTCGGCTGCACTTGTTGGATTTGCTGGCACCCTGACGCCGTGAATGTACACCTCATTTTTGCCAAAGAGAAACATCACCCCTGGGCCGTAATAGTGGGGAAGCTCTCCTCGTTTTTGTGCTGCACTCAGCGCGGCACGGCATTCGGCGGCGAGTGAATTCCCTGGCAGGACGTTGTTGATTCGGAAGTGGAGAGTGAGGGGCTGGACTTCTGTATTTTGTTCGAAGGGCGCGCCAGCCCACGCCGCGACGTCCGCGTCGCCGGAGCAGTCGATGAAAGCCTTTGCCTTGATCTTCACCAAACCGTCTTTGTTCGCGATGGTGACAGTTTCAACGTGGCCATCGCGGGCGGTCGCGTCGCAAGCGAAGCTGTTAAAGAGGACTTCAAGGCGGGGTTTTTGCTCGATGAAAAGCTTGTCCAGAAGAAGTTTAAAATCAAACGTGTTTGGGATCGTGGGGTTATGCTTCGGAAGCGTAGTGGCGTCAAAGGAGCAGACTCCGGATTTGGCGAGCAGTTCAAGTGCGATGCCCCGCACCACAACGCGTTTGTTCGAGATGTGTGCAATTCCATCGAAGTATGGCAGTCCGACGCTGGTGATAATGCCTCCGGCAAACGGAGCCTTCTCGATCAGAAGTGTTTTCGCTCCGGCTCTTGATGCAGCGAGCGCTGCAGCGGTGCCAGCGCAGCCTGCGCCGCAGACAAGGACTTCGGTCTCGAGAACACGCGGGGTCTTTGTCGATAACTTCGAATCGGCACCCTTGAGTGGAGTTGATGCCGCGGTTGCCGCCCCGAGAGCGGCAGTTTGGATAAAGGTGCGGCGTGAGTGGCTGTGCATCTGGGGCGATTCGGGTGGAGCTATGATACGACAAGGTGATCCGGCAGCGTTAAATTGCTGGGGGGTCTTTTGAATGTCGCGAAGTTGAAAGCGAGCGTCAGTAGGCTATCAGATCGCCAGCCATGGGTGCCACGACAAGGTTTGTATGATGGGCGACGTTTCGGAGTGATTGAACTTCTGGGGTGCGCCAGAGTCGGACAGGTGACCCTTGGTCGACTTGAATGCAAGCGGACTCGGCTTTGAAGCTCTCGCCCGGATTCGGTTCTTCTCAACAACAGTTTCAAGCGCCTAGGGGAGTAAGAGTCAGAGCGGTCGCCAAGGAATAGTCAAAAGCCGAGAGGGGCAGCAAGAGGCAGAATCTTGCGTGAGGTTAGCTTAAAATGGAGGTGGTGTTTGACTTAAGGTTGGAGGCTGGGGTTTGCTCTGGGCCTGTTTATTTTATTATGAAACTCATTCGATTTGGTCAGTTTGGACAGGAAAAGCCCGGTCTCCTTTTGGCTGACGGGCGGCGCGTGGATGTCTCCGCAGTCGTCCGGGATTATGACGAGTCGTTTTTTGCAGGGGACGGATTGGCGGAGCTTGCCTCGTGGGCTGAGCTTCACGCAATTAGCGCTCCCACCGTGCGGCAGTCGGAGCGGCTGGGGTCATGTGTGGCGCGGCCCAGCAAGATAGTGTGCATTGGGCTAAATTACGCGGACCACGCGCGTGAGACGGGCGCTGACATTCCCAAGGAGCCAATTCTTTTCTTTAAGTCGACTACTTCTCTTTGCGGGCCCAACGATGACGTAATCATTCCGCGGGATTCGAAAAAAACGGACTGGGAAGTGGAACTGGCATTCGTGATTGGAAAGCGCGCCAGTTATGTGAGTGAGGCAGACGCGCCCAAGCACATTGCAGGCTACGCGCTTCACAACGATTATAGTGAACGCGAGTGGCAGATTGAGCGCGGAGGCCAGTGGGTGAAGGGAAAGAGCGCCGACACTTTCGCGCCGCTCGGTCCATTTTTGGCTACTGCCGACGAGATTCCGGATCCAAACGCCCTCTCGATGTGGCTCAAGGTGAATGGTCGTACTTTACAGAACAGCTCCACCGCTCAGATGGTGTTCAGACCGGCTCAATTGGTGAGTTACATCAGCCAGTTTATGACGTTGCTGCCCGGCGACGTGATCAGCACAGGGACGCCCCCGGGGGTCGGGCTGGGACTAAAGCCGCCGGTTTTCCTCAAAGCCGGCGATGTGGTTGAGCTTGGAATTGAGAGGCTGGGGGAGTCCATGCAACATGCGAAGGCTTACGCGGGATAGAGACCTCTTTTGGCGGGCTGCAGGAACGCGTTGAGATGCGGGGTTGTGAAAGCTCAACCCTCCTAGATAAATTTATTTGCTAAGGGCGTGCCTAACTAATAAACGACGTACGCCGGGTCGCAATTAAAGAAGTTGTGCGCAGCCTCTGACCCGGTGGAACTTAAGTCACTCTCGCACGCTCGGAATCTATCTCTAATCGTCATGAACAGGCCTTCGGAATTATCGGTTCGGGTAGCCTCGCTTATTTGTGCTGGCTTGATCGCGGGCAACTCTTGTCCTGCGCAAGCATCCGAGGCCTCGATCAAAGAACCGGGCCCGGACTTGGCGAATTTCCCCAACAGCGCTTTCACGCTTCCAAAGGGACGCGCATATGCTGAATTGGCACCGGTAAATTATAACAGCAGAAGCAGGGGCGGCGATCCATCCCAGTACAGCGCGGGTTATCTTTTGAGGTACGGGCTGACGGATGACATCGAGTTGCGGTGGCTCTCGGACGGGTACACGTGGCGACGCGGTGCGGGTGGGACGTCTGGAATCGGACCGCAAGTTGCCGACGTGAAATTCCATATTTGCGACGAAAACAAAGAGGCGTGGACGCCTGCATTCGGGATCGAGGTTGCGCTGCAAACAAACTGGGCCAAATCCTCACTCCGTGGAGGTGTACAACCATCCCTGAGTCTGAATTTTGATCAAACGCTGCCGCAGGATATCGCGTTCGAATACAACGTTGGGTTCAATGCGCAAGACAATGATGCGGGTAAGAGGCAGTATCAGTTGGCTCTATCATGGGCTTTCCAGCGCGAGGTTGTCGACGATGTGGCAGTTTTCGTGAACGGATTCACAAATGCTGGTCAGGGGGCAAGTTCCTCTGCTGTTGGAGGCGGATTGCAGTGGATCCCGGCCAAGCGTCTTGCAGTGTTCACAAACATCAGCGCCGGTCTCACAGATATTACCCCAAGATTGTCGGTTTTAGCCGGTTTTGCAGTGGCATTCTAAGTTCACTCAACCGGATAAGAGCGAGTCCAGAATGGTTGAACTCGCAAACGTTATGGTTCCATCCCCACCCGAAGAGTTGAACTCTGGGTGCCTTTTACCGCTTTTGATTTGGGGCCGACTCTA
>JBILLC010000170.1:0-5378 GCA_044376275.1 Chthoniobacteraceae bacterium
GATTACGCGCAGCAGTCGGCGCGTCTTCCTCAGGAGTTTGGTCAGGTTTTGAAGGATTTTCGTCGCACCCGCGAGTTGGCGGCCGAATTGATAGGGGCCCGATGGGAGGAGATCGCGCTTCTCGGTCCAACTTCGCTGGGCCTGAGTCTGTTTGCGAACGGGTATGACTGGCACCCGGGCGATGAAATTGTCTACTACGCGAATGATTATCCCGCAAATGTGTATCCTTGGATCGAGTTAAAAAGACGTGGAGTAGTCTGCAAACCAATCACTGCGCTGATTCCAGGTGCGATCACTGTCGAGCTTGTTCGCGCAGCATTGAGCCCGCGTACAAGAATGGTAGCGCTTGCCAGTTGCCATTTCTTTAGCGGATATCGGTTGGATGTTGAAGAAATAGGAAGCTTGCTGCGGGAGCGCGGGATCTTATTTGCACTGGATGCGATTCAAACTCTGGGGGCGTTTCCTTTGGACGTGGTTCGTGCCAATGTCGACATGCTCAGCGCCGATGCGCACAAGTGGCTGCTCGGTCCCATGGCGATGGGTATTGTTTATGTGGCGGAACGCCATTTCGATCGGATAAGGCCCACTTTATTGGGGGCATGGAATGTCAATAGCCCTCGATTTCTTGCACAAGAAAAGGTGGAGTTCGTTTCCACCGCTCAGCGTTACGAGCCGGGAGTTCTGAATGCTGCCGGGGTGTACGGAATGAAAGCTTCTCTTGAACTTTTGATGGGCGTAGGAATTGATCGCATCGCATTGCGCTTGGTTGCGCTCAAGAGTTTTCTTCTAAGGATGCTCGAGCCGCTCGGATTCGAAGTGCTTGGACCTCGCGACGGTGCGAACGCGAGTGGAATTACGACTGTTTTCCACCCGAAGGTGGCGGCCGGTGTGCTGCAGAAAAATCTTGAGTCTGAAGGTGTCGTCGTGTCGCTGCGGCATGACGGGGATGGTCGCGAGTACTTGCGATTTAGCCCTCACTTTTACAACACCGAGGAAGAGATCGAGCGCGTCGCTACGATTTTGGCGAGAGTGTTGGCAGGATAGGGGGTAGCGCCTATTCGGGGTGCCCTTGGTTTTGGAGTTTGTGCTGTGCTCGAGGCTCACGCGAAATTACTTGGCTGACTTTCTGTTCGAATGCAGTCAACCTTGTCGCCCGATCGCCATCCACACCCCGAATATGGATCCGGATTCACTTCGAAAAATCATTCGCACCGTCAAGGACTGGCCCAAGGAGGGTATCAACTTCTATGACATTTGCTCGATCGTGGAGCGCCCAGAGGCATTCGCCTGGACGGTGGAACGACTGACCCACTTATGCAGGGAACACCGCATTGATGCCTTGGTGAGTCCAGATGCGCGCGGGTTCATCTGGGGCTCCGCCGTTGCTTTCGCCTTACGCCTCCCGCTGCACCTTGCGCGCAAGCCAGGAAAGCTGCCAGGCAAAGTCTTTACTGAATCCTACGAATACGAATACAGCGCGAGCAGTATCAGTATGCAGGCGGGTTGCGAGTTGGATGGCAAGCGAGTGATGCTCATTGATGATGTGCTCGCAACAGGGGGGACGGCCCTCGCCCTTCTCGCTCTTTTGAAAACTAAATTTGAGGTTCCGCCTGATCACATATTCCTCGCTGCGGTCATTAATCTGGAGTTCCTCGGGGGACGCCAGCGACTGGAGGAGAATGGGGTCCGGGTGGACGCTCTTTTGAATTTTAATGAATGATATTGTACTGATCGCAATGGTGGAGGAAGCCCCGGCTTTGGCTGGTGCCGATCATGTTTTCTTCACTGGAATCGGAAAGGTGAACGGCGCCATTGCGGCTTCCAGATTGATCGAGAGACACAGGCCTAAACGGATTTGGAATTTCGGTACAGCCGGAGGCATTACAGTTGGTGGTGGAATTCACCGGTGCAGCCGTTTTCTCCAAAGGGACATGCAGGTCGGTGCGCTTGGGTTCGCACCTGGACAGACACCGTTTGAGGACAGTGTGATTCTTGATCTTGGTGGCGGCGGCTTGGTTTGCAGCTCGGGAGACAGTTTCGTAACGAACACCGAGTTGGACCTCCCAGCGGATCTGGTAGACATGGAGGCTTACGCAATCGCCAAAGCTTGCTTGGCGGGAGGGGTTGAATTCATTTGTCACAAATTTATCAGCGATCGTGCGGACGGCGATTCTTCGGGTGATTGGCGGGCGAATATCAGTGCCGGGCAGGAGCATTACATTCGGATCCTCAGCGAGAACTGTGTGTTGCGTGTTTGAGTAATCGGAACCCCGCTTCTGACGCATTCCAAGTGCTGCTTCGTCCGGCACGGCTTGGTAGAAACTCCCATTTTTATGCCTGTGGGCACTCAGGGTACGGTCAAGGCGGTTTCACCTGCAGAACTTGAATCAGTTGGCGCCCAAATAATTTTAGGGAACACTTATCATCTGTTTCTACGGCCCGGATTAAACGTCATCCGTGAATTCGGAGGGCTCCACTCATTCAGCAGTTGGCACAAACCGATCCTGACTGATTCGGGTGGGTTCCAAGTTTTCTCACTTGCTCGTCTGCGTAAAATCTCCGACGAAGGCGTACATTTTCAAAGTCACATTGACGGGGCGCCCTGCTTTATCGGGCCGCGTGAGGCGATGCAGATTCAGGCAACCTTGGGGTCAGATATTGCGATGCTCTTTGACGAGTGCCCCCCGTATCCATGCGAGTATGATTATGCGGCGCGAAGTCTTCAGCGAACCTTGAAGTGGGCTGCCATTTGCAAGGATGAGCCCACGCCTGGAGCCAAGTTCGGAATTGTTCAGGGGGCCACATTTCCTGATCTGCGTCGCGAAAGCGCTGAGGCGCTCGTAGCCATCGGATTTGATGGATACGCCATTGGTGGCGTCTCGGTGGGCGAACCCGAGGATGAAATGCTGGCCGCCATTGAGAATAGCGAACCGTATTTACCGAGGCAACAAGCTCGCTATGCGATGGGGTTGGGAACCCCGCCCCAGATCGTGGAGATGGTGGCAAGGGGTGTTGATATGTTCGATTGCGTGCTTCCAACACGAGTCGCTCGCAACGGCACCGCTTACACGGCCAATGGAACTGTTAATCTCAAAAATGCGATGCACGCCAATTCCAAGGGGCCCATCGAGGACAAATGTTCTTGTCCAGCATGCAGCGCATTCAGCCGTGGATACATCCGGCACCTTTTGAAAGCTGAGGAAATTCTTGGGCTGCGTCTCGTGACTCTGCACAACCTTCATTTTTATCTGAGCTTGATGCAGCAGATCCGAACTTCAATCGAAGGTGGAAGCTTTCAGTATTTCAGGAAAGCATTTCTCAACGGTTATGCGCGCTCGCCGGTTGAGTCTGTGGAGTCTTTGGAAAATTGATCCCGGTGGGTCTCTAATCCTCTGGATCCGCCCCCGCATCGGGATGCATCCACTGGTTGTGACCGATTAGACACGTGCATGGCGGTCGATTTCGTCGCGTTTTGCTTTGGTTTTTATTGAAGCCGGATGACGCCCACATCGCAGTGGATTTAGGGTCCGATGGATAGGTGGGCTTGGGTGGGTGTGGTAAATTGTTTTAAGTCTGGCCAGACACGCTATAAAGTTGAGGGATATGAAACTTTATTCCCCCATTCTTCCTATGCTGTGTTCCATGATGTCCGCACTTGCTTTTGCGGATGACGGATTCAAACCCTTGTTCAATTCGAAGAACTTTGAGGGCTGGAAGCAGCATAGCGGAACGGCGGAGTATCGGATTGAAAGTGATGAAATTGTTGGGAAGACTGTTTCCGGCACTGGCAACAGTTTTTTGTGTACGGAGGCGAGTTACGGAAACTTCGTTCTGGAATTCGAATTCAAGGTGGCTGAAGGGATGAATTCCGGAGTGCAGTTTCGGAGCGAAGTTGCGGAGAGAGAGCTCGAGTTCGAAATTGAGGGTAAAAAGAAAAAAGTGCCGGCGGACCGCGTGTACGGCTATCAGTATGAGATCGACCCCTCACCCCGCTCCTACACCGGTGGTGTGTATGACGAGGCGCGCCGGGGTTGGCTTTTTGATTTGAAGGACAACGCAACTGCGCGTGATGCCTTTCTTCACACTCAGTGGAACAAGGCGAAGATCGAATGTCGTGGAGATCATATCCAGACATGGATCAATGGCGTGAAAGCTGCGGATTTCAAGGACGCGCTGACCCCGAGGGGAATCATTGCATTACAGGTGCATGGGATTGGAAAAGACAAGCAACCCGGAGATGAGATCCGCTGGCGCGCGATTCGGATCAAAGAGCTGTAAGCTCTCGACCGCATGCATGGTTTTTTTCGTTTAGCGGGTGATGCGGTTCGCTTGATTGCAAATCAACGGCCACTGAACCATCGGGCTATCGTCTTGATCGGGAATTGAGCCGCTAGAAGCAGGCCATCGCTGCATTTAGTGATGAGGCGCATGAGCGGCTGTGCCGTTGAGATCGCCGGTTTGAGCGCGCGCCGGAAGGACGGTGAGCGTGAATAGCTCAGTGAGACACCCAAAAGAAAGGCAATGCCGGAAAACTTTTGGAGCGAGCTTACTGCCGTATCAAACGGAATAATCCCGAATCCGCCATGCGTCTGTCCAAGAAGTTCAAATACTAGAATAAGGCCAACGTAGCCGATGAGCAGGAACGCCGAGTGTTCGAGAATCGGGAAAATCTCGATCAGTTTGATGCATGCTCCCGCTACAAATCGCAGTGCGAGGATTGCGATGAACACCCCCGTGCAAATCACCCAGAGTTTGGGGCTCATCGCAACGGCCGCTACCACGTTGTCTACACTCAGGCTGAGATCCATTAGCTCAATCGCGACAACGGTCGCAAAAAAGCCGCGCTGATTTGCCTTGGCAGGTCCGCTTCCCTCGCTGTCGTCGTCTGATGCTGCGAAATGCGCGCACATCAAATAAATCAAATAAGCGGCGCCGCAGATTTTCAGCCAGACATTCCCCGCGATCTGAGCAGCAAATGCCATCGCAATACCACGGAAACCGTAAGCGCCAATAATTCCCCATCGTAGGGCTTTGCGCTTCTGCGGCTCTGGCAGATGGCTTGCCATCGCTGCGATTGCCAGAGCGTTGTCCACGCTAAGCAGTCCCTCGATGATGATTAGCGAGAGGATGACCGGAAAAGCGTCAGTCCACTCTGCTGACGATGGAAATTGAAAGAATGAAATCGAGAGAACCGACATGCAGTAGGAGAGCTTCATCTCCAAGACGGAGTTTTGGAAGGCTTGATAAGGGCTTTTTTGGCTAGCCGAAAAGTTTATGAAAGTTGTCGATCAGGACGCCGGCTGTCTCCTCTTTGGGGATGCCGCGATCGGCCGCGATAGTTTCAAGGCACAAAATCAAGTTTGCAGGATGGTTGAGAC
>JBILLC010000387.1:0-3217 GCA_044376275.1 Chthoniobacteraceae bacterium
AACTGGAACAGTTGCTCGATGGATTCGGGTGCGAGACACTCCATTTTTTTCAATAAAGCGAACCACCACCCGGATCGCAACCCTTCCTGTGAGGACGTCACTGGCAGCCAGATCGCTGAGCTGATCCTTACAAATCTCCTTTCCCCGTGCGTCTCAGTGGGGTCTGATGTGGGCGGCGCTGAGCGCCCCGAATCAAGCGGCGCTCAGCTCCTCCACCGGCATACCCGAATGACCTTCACCGCCTCACAACCACCAGAATCAGTCAGGAGTGATTTCCCCATTCTTTCGCAGGAAATCAACGGACATCCTCTGATCTACTTTGACAACGCGGCCACGACTCAGAAGCCACGCGCGGTTTTGGATGCTCTGATGCACTACTATGAGCGCGACAACGCCAATGTGCATCGTGGTATCCATACGCTCAGCTCAAGGGCAACGGAGGCTTTCGAAAATGCGCGGGGCAAGGTGTCCAGATTCCTCGGTGCTCATAGCCCGAACGAAATCATTTTCACCAGAGGCACCACCGAGGCGGTTAACCTTGTAGCCAATGCCTGGGGCGGCGCGTTCCTTAAGGCTGGCGATGTCATCCTGCTGACGGAGATGGAACACCACAGCAATCTTGTTCCGTGGCAATTGATTGCGCAACGGACAGGGGCCCGATTGCGCTTCATCCCAGTCAGCGATGGGGGCGAACTGAACCTTGAGGGGATCGATGGCCTTCTGAATGCGGAGGTGAAATTGATCAGCCTCACCCACATCTCGAATTTTCTTGGTACGATCAACCCTGTCAGGGAGTTGTGCTCGAAGGCTCGTGCGGTGGGTGCGGTCTCCCTGGTGGACGCGGCGCAAAGCGCGGGCCACATGCCTCTGGATGTGAAAGAGATCGGATGCGATTTTCTCGCTTTTTCCGGCCACAAAATGTGCGCACCCACCGGAATCGGGGTGCTATACGGACGCGAAGCGATCTTGGAGTCCACTCCGCCTTGGCACGGTGGAGGTGAGATGATTTTGTCGGTGCGCTACGAAAGCAGCACCTACAAGGGCCCACCCGCCAAGTTTGAAGCGGGGACGCCAAACATCGCTGGGGCGATCGCGCTCGGAGCCGCTATCGATTACCTTCAAGTGATTGGCAGAGAGTTTATAAGAACGCACGACGAAGGTCTGGCGTTGTTGGCTTTTGAGAAAATCTTGAATCTCCCCAACTATCGGCCCCTCGGCCCATCGAAAACCCGCGGGGGCCTTGTGAGTTTCGTGCATGATTCCATTCATCCTCATGACCTCACCGCCTTCTGTGATCAAAAAGGCCTCGCGCTCCGCGGCGGGCACCACTGCAACCAGCCGCTGATGCGCAAATTTGGGTTTCCGAGCACTAGCCGGGCGAGTTTTTACCTGTACAACACGGAGGCGGAGGTGAACCGGATGATCGAGATCCTCGACGAGGCAAACCACTTTTTTAAATGAACACGGAATTTGAGGAACTTTACCAGCAGATCATCCTCGATCACTCCAAGCGTCCAAGAAACTTCGGCCCTTTGGAAGATCCCGCCGCCGTGCACGTGGAGGGCGACAACCCTTCTTGCGGCGATGAAATTCAGCTCCACGTTAGATTTGGAACCGCAGGCGAGGTTGCGGACATCAAATTCACCGGAGTCGGATGTGCGATCAGCCAGGCATCTGCATCGCTAATGACCCTAAAACTGAAGGGTAAGCCACGCGCGGAAGCGGAGGACATGCTAAAAGCGTTCACTGAACTGATCACTAAAGAAGGGCAGGAAGCGCCGCGGATGCTGGGGGATCTGAGGTTGCTTGGGGGGGTCCGCAAATTTCCCCAGAGAGTGAAATGTGCAATGCTCGCCTGGCGGGCATTCGAGCAGGCTTTGCTGGGGTCGCCCAGCACGGAGAGGATTTCGACCGAGTAGGGCGAGGCGCTGCAATCAGCGACTTTCACGGACGCGGACAAATTAGGGGGAAAATCGTTGACGCAGCCAGACCGAGCCCCGTAGTTTGGCAGGCCCGCTGATACTCTGAAAATAGAGTGTAATGCGGCTTACAAGCGCCCGCATGAAGCGCCGTTTAGTCACACTAAACGGCTCCTCAGCGCGGGCGATTTTCGCATATGTCTGAAGAACTTTCCTACGTCCTCGTCACCCCATATTCCATCCGAAAAGCGCGCACCGGAGGCATCCTTTCCCGCCTCATTTCGCGCACTGCCCTCGATTTGGTGGCGGCGCGGATGTTCGCCCCCTCAACCAAGCTGGTCCAAGAGTACGCCAAAGGAATCGTGACGGCGGACAATCCGTCTCAGAAAGCCATCCAAGAGCGTTTGCGCGATTACGTCATTTCCCAGTTCAGCCCGAGCCAAGGCAATCGGCCGCGCGTTCTCATGCTCGTGTTCCAAGGACAGGGCGCCATCGAAAAAATCCGGGGCGCAGTAGGCCACATTCTTCACGAGAGCGCTTCAGGGGATACCATTCGGGACACTTTCGGAGACTACATCACCGACGCCAACGGTAAAGTAACGCATTTTGAGCCAGCAGTAATAGCTCCGCTGGACGCACAGACGGCAAAAGCGGACCTGCTTCTCTGGGCGCGCCACTCAGACGAGGAAGGGGGCCTGCTGGACTCAGTCGTGAGCCATCCTGTCGGCGCCAACGTCGAAAAAACCCTTGTACTCATCAAGCCCGACAACTTCAGGGTTCCCAGCACGCGTCCTGGAGGAGTCCTCGATGTTTTTTCCCGCTCCGGTTTGTACATCGTGGGATTCAAGGTGCACCGGATGAGCGTTGCCCAAGCCGAGCAGTTTTACGGCCCCGTGCTTGAGGTGCTCATGGACAAGCTCAAGGACCGCTCAGGGGAACAGGCTGCCAAGGCTCTTGCAACCGAGTTCGGCATGGCTATCCCTGCAGAGGTCCAAACGCGACTGGGCGAGATTTTCGGTCCCATCAACGGCCGCGAAAACTGGGAGCAAATCGTAAAGTTCATGGCCGGACGCAAGCCAAGCGAATGCCCTTCAGAGCTACGGAATTCGCCCGGAACCGAGAAGTGCATTGCGGTCGTTTACGAGGGCGTCGACGCAGTCCGGAAGACTCGCGAAGTCCTCGGTCCAACCGACCCATCGAAGGCGCCTCCCGGATCGATCCGGCGCGAGTTCGGCCAGACAATCATGGTTAATGCTGCCCACGCATCAGATTCCGCAGACAACGCCAAGCGCGAAATG
>JBILLC010000171.1:0-5357 GCA_044376275.1 Chthoniobacteraceae bacterium
CAGGTCGCAGAGGGGGATGGTGTCGCCGTCGCGAAGTTTGATCGGTCTGTTGCTGATCCAGACGGCGCCAAGAGGGAAGCCACCCGCAATTCCTTTTGCCCACGAAACGGCATCAGGCACCACTCCCGGAGCGACGGTGTCCCACCCATTCCAATCGCCTGTGCGGCCAAGCCCGCACTGGACTTCGTCGAGCATCAACAGCATTGAGCGTTCGTTGCAAATCGTGCGGGCTTTCTGGAGGAACTCGGGGGTTGCTGCGTAAATTCCGCGCTCGCCCTGCACTGGTTCCACGAGAATCGCAACCGTTGAAGGGTCGGAAGCCACGGACTGAAGCTCAGCGGTGTCGTTGAATGTGCTGTAGCGGAAGCCTTCGGTGAGGGGCTCGAATCCCTTTTTCACCTTGTCTTGGCCGGTGGCTGCGATGCCCGCGAGGGTTCTTCCATGGAAAGAACCGTGCATGGTGACAATCGTTCTTCTGGGCGTGAGAGGGCCGGCCCCATGCTCTGCGCCCGGGGAGCTCTCAGAGAAGCCGAGCGACTCGTTCCCGAATTTCCGCGCGAGTTTGTACAGGGCTTCGTTGGCTTCGGCGCCTGAATTGCAGAAGAAAATCTTACCGGGATGCCCGACGATTTCCACCAGCCGTCTGGCAAGTTCGCCCTGCGGCCTAGTGTAATAAAGGTTTGAAGTGTGAACGAGGCTTCCGAGCTGTCTGGCCATTCGGGCGTTCACCCTTGGGTGGCAGTGGCCGAGCGATGTGACGGCGATACCCGCTCCGAAGTCCAGATAGCGTTTGCCTTTTTCATCCCAAAGCCAGACGCCTTCACCGCGCGCAAACTGCAAGTTGAAGCGTCCGTAGGTAGGCACGACGAACTGCTTGAACAGCTCTGAAGTGGGCAATGGGTCGTTCATTGGAAAACCGCAAAGAATATGCGAAAGGGGCGGATTGAAAAGTAAAAGGCGCTCTGTGCCGGGCCTCGAGCAGCCTCGGAGTAGTAGGGAAAACAAAGAGGGCTCGGCCTCAAGCCGAGCCCTCTTTTCAAAAAGAGACTAATTCAGAGGAAATTCTAGCTGCCTGCGGCAACGCTAGTGGCCTTGTTGTGCTCGTGGTCGACTTTCACGCTCTTGCCAACCATTCCAGCGACAGCGTCTGCGCCCTTCGTGGTCGGTGTGAGGGTGATTTTGGCTTCTTTTCCGTCTTTGCCTGCAACCACCAGTGTCTTGGTTGCTGCGTCAAAGGACTTAAGGGTGCCTTCGTTTGTTACAGTTTTCCCGCATCCTGCGAACACAGGGGAGGAGCTGACGGCGATGACAGTGATCAGTGCGAGTAGCTTTTTCATTTGGTTTTGTTTTTTTGTAGGGGGTTCTTTCGATACAGACCGAATTGGCTGTGTCTATCCGCAATGATTCTTTAAGGTTACCAGCAAGCAAGTAGAAATATCCTGTTTCTTTGAAGATTATCCCCCCAACAGCATGAGCGCTACCCCCCCCTCGTTTTGCTGCCGGCAGCGGTTCTCCTGCGCGGTTCGCAGCTTTGCCTCTGGAAAGGCCTCAAACCGTCATTTTTGGGCAGTTTTGATGCTCGTTTTTGCTTTAGTCGTTGGTGCGGATGGGCATGCAGTTCCAGACATTCCGGTAAGGGGGGCGTTTACCAGCAGCGGTGATTGCACCATCACGGTGGAGGTCAACCCCCGCTGTTTTGACGCAGATCCTAATATGGCTGCGTCACTTACATACGCGGTCTACCAAGCCATGACCCCGGATCGCAAGGAGGAGTTGCGACGTGCGGCTCTCGAATTTGTGCCGAAGTACGTGGAGTTCTTTTTTGAGCCCCTCGGGCAGGTGAAACCCGATTTCGAGTTTCAGTTCTCGGGTGAAGGGCTCAAGCCTTTGGAAGGTCCGGAGGATGTCGTGGTGTTGACCGGCTTCTGGAAAACCTCGGTGGCAAGCGGCTTAACGGGTTGGAAGGTGCGCGCCACGCCGGCCACCAAGCTCGCGGTGGTTTTTCAGAACATGATCAATGGCGTTGTGCATCCCCGGTTAGCGGTGCTGTTTCCGGGTGAAACGAGTTTCACCTTGGATCTCTCGGAGCTCAGTGGTCGTGTTCCAACCGGGTCGCTTGAAGGGAGTGTCTCTGCGCGGGGGTCTTGGAGGGACTCGGTTGGGACTTTCTGGAATTTCTTCCAACAGGGATTTGTCCATGTGATGCCGGAAGGGATGGATCACATTTTGTTCGTTCTTGGGATTTTTCTCCTGAGCCGCGCATGGGGGCCGCTGCTGTTGCAGGTGACTGCATTTACTCTGGCTCACTCTGTGACCTTGGCGCTGGCAACTTTGGGATTTGTGAAAGCACCGTCAGCGGTGGTTGAGCCGATTATCGCGGCGAGCATTGCTGCGGTCGCGGTGGAGAATATTTTTCACAAGCAGTACAGTCACTGGCGTCTGCTGCTCGTGTTTGTGTTTGGTCTAATCCACGGGCTTGGTTTCGCAAGCGCACTCAAAGACCTCGATTTGCCCCAGTCTTCACTCGCCGTCGGACTCGTGGGATTCAACTTTGGCGTCGAGGGCGGACAAATTGCAGTGATCAGCATCGCGATTGCGTGCACGTTTTGGATACGTGATTCCGCACGGTACCGCCGCTGGGTGGTGTTACCCGTCTCCGGTTTTATAGCTGCCGTGGGATTGTTTTGGACCGTTGAACGGATTTTGCAGAAAGCTCCACAGCTTTGATTCGCGTGCGATTTTCGCACGGTATTCGCGCTTCATCGTCGTTCAAACCTGGTCTCGCGCTGAAGGTAGATCAGCTGACGGTGCGCAGTTGCACAGCGTCAAAATGACCTGCGCTGCCAGGGGCGTCACTCACGATCACAATCTTGTCGCCGGGTTTTGCGAGGCCTGCTTGTTTGAGCAGCATTTCGGCAGAGGGAATCGCGCTGTCTGAGGGGGCCTCGAAGGGCAGTGAAAACGCGACGGTTCCCCGATTCAAGGAAAGCCTTCTTGCGACGGTATCACGCGGCGCGAAAGCAAATATTGGGGCATGTTCGGGGCGCTGATTGGCGACGAAATCAGCCATCACTCCGCGTCGGGTGAAGACAACGAGCTTCGAGCCTGGAAGAGAGTTTGCGAGGATCACAGCGGCGTGCACTGTCTTCTGTCTGTCATCAGCGAGAACTGCATCAGCGGCGAAACCCGCGCCTCCGCTGCGTTCGATGCGTCGGGCAACCTTGTCGAGGACTTCGACGCATTTTACGGGGTATTTTCCAACGGTGGTTTCTCCGGAAAGCATGATCGCATCTGCCTGTTCAAAGACGGCGTTGGCAACGTCCGTGACTTCTGCGCGAGTTGGAACCGGATTTTGAATCATTGATTCCAGCATGTGCGTCGCAACGATTACAGGACGTCCCATGCGGATGCAGCGTTTGACAATCCTGCGCTGGATGATTGGCAAGTCTTCCATCGGACATTCGATTCCAAGGTCGCCGCGCGCCACCATCACCAGATCCGTTTTGCGGATGATCTCGTCCAAATTGCGAACTGCGAGTTGGTCTTCGATTTTCGCTACGATTCGCGCGCTGCTTCCGCCTCCGGTGAGCACACTGCGCAGCGTTTTAACATCAGAACCTTCGCGACAGAAGGAGAGAGCGACGAAGTCGACTCCAAGTTCGCATCCGAGCGCAATGTCAGAGAGGTCTTTGTCTGTGAGAGGCGGCAGGTTGACTTTTACGCCGGGCAAATTGATGTGGCGTCGGGAGCCCATGGTCGCTTCTGTTAAAACTTTGCAGCGGATCCGGTCGTTCTCTTTGGAGAGCACTTTCATGTGCAGTACCCCGTTGTCGACGAGCACAACATCACCAACGGAGATGTCGTCGATGAGTCCATCATAATTCACATCAACGGAGTAAGTTTCCGATGGCTTTTGGCCGCGAACCGTGAACTCAAAAGTATCATTGATCTTTAGCTCGATTTTGTTGGGCAAATCACCCGTGCGAATTGCAGGGCCTTGCGTATCCATGAGGATACCAACGTGCTTTTCAAGTTTGGCGCTGATCTCGCGGATGCGGGGAACGACCTGACGCACCCAGTCATGAGGGGCGTGGCTCATGTTCAAGCGGAACACGTTCACGCCCGCTTCGATGAGGGCCTCCAGCATTTGAGCGGACTCGGTCGCGGGACCAAGGGTTACGATAATTTTGGTCTTTCGCATGAAATTAGCCAAACAAAGGTCCTGCCTTTGTGCAAGCCGCTAGGACGTGCTGGGATGCGGGGTTCACCGTTTTTGACTCCCTTCAGTGTCATTTGCTTTCGAGGCAACGGGGGGTGCCCTGCGCTTGCCGAATGTGAGGGCTGATCTCGTGGTGCCCTACGTCTTTTGCGAGCGGATTTTTTCCTTCTTTTCCTCTCCATCCGACTGGATTCGGCGGGTTTCGATGCCAAGTTGATGTTCGATTTGGCGGATGGCATCCAGGTCGCCGTTGGCCATTGCCTGACTGATTTTGTCACGCAAAAACAGTTCTTTCTCGGCGATCTTTGCTTTTGTGAGGGAATCAATCTCCGCAATCTCGGCCTTCTGTGCGGCGGAGAGCTGGATTGATGGGGATTCCTTCTCGAGTCGTTCCATGGCGAGTTCGTAGGCGCTTTTCATAGGGAAGTGCGTGAAATAATTGCAGATTCAGTGCAAGCTTATCAGCATGATTCGACTTCTTAGCACAGATTTTGACGGCACGCTGGTGGATCATTTCGCGGAGCCGCCAGTGGACCCGTCACTTTTTTCTGTTTTAAGGGACTTGCGCGCGCGGGGCGTGCATTGGGCGATCAACACGGGGCGCGATTTGCATTTCGTGGACGATGGACTGAGGGAATTTCAGTTTCCGGTTGAGCCAGACTTTGTGCTGACGGCCGAGAGGGAGGTTTTTCACAGGGGCGCGGATGGCAAGTGGCAGGATTTCGGGGATTGGAACAGGCAGTGTTACGCCGCTCATGACGAGTTATTCGAAGCTTCCGCAGAACTGCTTTCGGATATTGAGAAATTTATTGAAACTGGCGTGGAGGCTGCGCCCATTCACGATGCGGGTCGGTTGGTCGGGTTGACTGCCCGCGATGACCAAGAGATGGACAAACTCTGTGCGTTTCTCGAGAACGAGCGCGTGCGCGTGCCAGGATTTGGATACATGCGGAACTCGATTTGGGTGAGGTTTTGTCATGAGGCTTACAGCAAGGGGACTGCACTTTCCGAGTTGCGGCGATTGCTTGGGATCACTACTGAAGAAATTTTTGCCGCCGGCGACCATTTTAACGATCTGTCGATGCTGGATGGGATCCATGCAAAGTGGGTCTGTTGTCCGTCGAATGCGGTGGAAGCG
>JBILLC010000172.1:0-5355 GCA_044376275.1 Chthoniobacteraceae bacterium
ACATTACTGTTCGCGGCGCGGTGTCAATCGGGCGTCGTCTGATGGATCCTCTCGCGGAGCTGGTAAAGCTTGATCCAAAATCGATTGGAGTCGGCCAGTACCAGCACGATGTGGATCAAACAGCTCTTAAGCGTTCGCTCGATGATGTTGTCGTCTCATGCGTGAACAGCGTCGGGGTGGAAGTGAACACAGCGAGTAAAAACCTGCTGTCTTACGTCGCAGGACTCAACTCGCGAACCGCTGCAAGCATCGTCGGTTACCGTGACGAGAACGGACCGTTCAAGTCGCGCAAGGAATTGCAGAAAGTACCCGGACTCGGTCCGAAGTCATTCGAACAAGCTGCCGGGTTCCTACGAATCCGAGGGGGCGACCATCCGTTGGACGCGAGCTCGGTCCATCCAGAGCGCTACACACTGATCGATCAGATGGCAAAGGACATCGGATGCACCGTCGAGGACCTGATGCGCGACTCCACCAAACGTTCCAAGATCGACCCGAAAAAATATGTTTCCGAAGACGTTGGGCTGCCGACGCTGCAGGATATTCTCTCAGAGTTGGCAAAGCCCGGACGCGATCCGCGCCAGCAATTCGAAGCGTTCTCGTTCAAGGAGGGCGTCGATAAAGTCGAAGATCTGGAAGCCGGAATGAGGCTGCCCGGGATTGTCACCAACGTCACGGCCTTCGGGGTCTTTGTGGACATTGGTGTCCATCAGGATGGACTGGTTCACATCTCTCAACTTTCCGACAACTTTGTAAAAAATCCTGCGGATGTGGTAAAAGTTGGGCAGCGCGTACAGGCGACCGTTCTTGAGGTTGACCTTCCGCGTAAACGCATATCGCTTTCCCTCAAGACCAACCCTGAAGTGGGACCAAGGGCCCCCAGAGGCGCCAACAAGACCGAAGGAACGCAGCGCGACGTCCAAAGATTCAGCGAACGCGACCGCAGAAATACGACACCCGCGGTAGACTGGTTCACTGCCGCAACAAAAAAGCGGTAGAATTTCGCGAACACCGCGTTGGCAGACAACGCGAGTTGGCGATCTGTGTCATGGGTTGAGTCTTGAGCTTAAGCACCAGTAGAGAGAGACTCCTTTCATGGAAGAAACCCCTCTTGAACAGGCAGCACGCAAGGTGGTGTTACGCCTCCAAGAGGCAGGTTTTGATGCTGTTTACGGAGGGGGGTGCGTGCGCGACATGCTGCTCGGCGCCAGCCCCCACGACTACGACGTGGCCTCATCGGCACTCCCCGAACAGGTGCAGTCGCTATTTAGGCGGACCGTGGCCGTAGGCGCCGAGTTTGGCGTAGTATGCGTGCTCGAAGGACCGCATGAAATTCAAGTTGCCACCTTCCGCTCCGACGGCGTGTACAGCGACGGGAGACACCCGGAAAGCGTTTCGTTTTCCGACGCAGAAAACGACGCAAGACGGCGCGACTTTACAATCAACGGATTATTTTATGATCCAATCAAAAGGACATTCAGCGACTTTGTCGGCGGAAAAGCGGACTTAGCCAGAAAAGTAATCCGCGCGATTGGCAACGCAGAACTTAGATTCGAGGAGGACAAACTACGACTGCTCCGTGCCATTAGATTCGCATGCACCTTGGAGTTTGAAATTGAAGCGGATACTTGGTCAGCTGTGTGCGAGAATGCACCAAAGCTTCAGGAAGTAAGCGCCGAAAGAATTCGTGAGGAGTTTACAAAAATCATGCTCAGCCCATGTCGGTTGCGCGGCTTTGACTTGTTAGATCAAAGCGGCTTAATGCGGGTGATTCTACCGGAAATCGAAGCGCTCAAGGGCTGCGAACAGCCACCTCAATTTCACCCAGAGGGAGATGTATGGGTACACACACGCCTCATGCTCAGCTTGCTCCCAAAAGAGGTTTCACTACCCTTGGTGCTCGCCGTTTTATTTCACGACATCGCGAAGCCAGCGACGTTTTCTTACGATGAAAATGCGAAACGCATCCGCTTTTCCGGCCACGAAAAGCTCGGTGCAGAGATGACAGAGTCTATTCTTTCGCGCCTCCGCTTTTCGCGGAAAACCATCGATGAGACGGTGGAGGCTGTTGCAAATCACATGGCGTTTAAGGACGTGCAACAAATGAGGTTGGCGCGGCTCAAGCGCTTCCTCGCGCGCCCCACCATGGCGGATGAGCTCGCTCTCCACAAGGTCGACTGCCAATCCAGCAATGGCGATCTGTCAAACTACGAATTTCTGAAGCGCAAGCTGGAGGAGTTTTCTCACGAACCTCTCATCCCGCCCCCGTTGTTGACTGGGAGTGACCTAATGCGGCTCGGCTATCAGCCGGGCCCGCAATTCAAGACGATTTTAGAGGCGGTTCAATCCGGGCAACTTGAGGGAACACTCACCAACCCTTCCGACGCAGAAGCGTGGGTGAAGGCAAACTTTTAGCGGGCCATCAATAACCACGCATGAGTTTGAAACCGCAAAAGACAGCTCGTCCTGCACTTTCACTTTCGTTACTCAACACGAATACGTTCGCGAAAGTTTCCCACTGGCACAAGCGCGCGCCGCTCGTCGCAGTAACTCACATACAAAGCGTCGTCTTGGACATAGTAGATCGCGTCTTGAAGGAACTTGAGCCCAAGGTCGCATGCCGCGCCAAGATCCAACGCCGCAGCCCATCCCGGCTCGGAATGTCCAGTATCCTCGAAGAAACCCGTGATCCGTTCGCGCCACACGCCGATCACAAAAATAGTCTCCCCCAACGCCCGGTCGGCAGCTGAATTTCGTTCTTCAGTCCATACCTCGCCGGTGGTTGCGTAACCAGACAAGATTGCGAATTGCCTTGGCCATTCAATCAATGGCTCAGGAGTACTGAACTGAACTTGGAAGTAAGCGGGATGCATGTTCGCAAGAGGTTGGCTTAGAATCAGCTCTGACTATCGTGGGCAAGCCAGTTTAAATCTAGGGTGGCGGCGATCAAATTTACTCAAACTGCCGACGGAACCGCTGAAACTCCTCACGCAACTGCACGATCTCTTCTCGTAGATCCCTGACTTCCGTCTGAAGAACCTCAAGCCGGGATGGGACAATTGGTTCGTCTGGTGCTGTTGCCACGGCTTCCGCTGATTCGACTCCAAAAGTGCAACGATAACGACCCTCTTTTTGACCAGGCCTTGCAGGCAGAGCCTGCACCAATTCCAAGCCCTCCCTCACGAGCACACTCAACGTCTCTTCAACCGCGCCAAGGCTGCCGAATGCGTGCATCCGCTCGGTTCGGACTCTTAATTCACCTGCCGTCTGTGCTCCGCGAAGCAAAAGCACACATAAGATGGCGACCTCTTTCTCCTCAAGCTTGTAATGCTCGCCAAGCCGATGCTTGAACTTCTGCACACGCGCACCCGCGCCAACGACCATGGTGACCAACCTTCTTTCACGTAGTGACTGAATCGCTTCGTCGATCGTTTTATCGTCGTAACTGGTCACTGGATCACGACTGGTGGACTGATTGCATGCGGCGGTCAAAGTATTGAGCGAAAGTGGATAATTTTCGGGAGTAAGGCGCTCTTTTTCGAGCAGCGATCCCAACACACGACACTCAACGGGACTCAGATCAATAAACGACATGCTGACACCCTCTTCAACAGCCGCTCAGCGCGCAAGAACGCAGTTGCCGCAAAATATTCAAGTGCGCAAAGAGCTTTTGACAACCATCGCACCCTGCTACTTTTGTACGCAGTACATGTGCGTCTTGGTGCGCAGATAAAGGGCATCACCGACCGCAGCCGGCGACGCCATGAATCCGGAGTCAAACTGGCCTTCACCAAGAACCTTGTACTGCCGCTCCGCAGCAAACGCGGTGATTTTACCCTCCTCGTTACAAGCATAAATCCGTCCATCAGCATAAATTGGCGAGGCTGAAAAATTTCCCCCGACACGTTCTGTCCAAATGGCCTCGCCTGTTTTTGCATCCAAACATGTGGCGATCCCGGAATCGTCCACCATGAAAATCAGATCCTCAACCAGCAGAAGGCTTGGCTTCCCGGGCACCCCTTTTTTCACACGCCACAGGACTCGGGATTCATCCAGCACACCCTCCGAAGCCAACGGTATGCAAAGGAGATGTCCCTTGATTCCACTTTGAATCAACACATTTCCTTTCCATATCAGCGGCCGTGAACTTGCGCTGTGATGCGCTCTCTCCTCAAACCGCCACAACTCCTTTCCCGTTCTCACATCGTAAGCGTAGTGGCACTTTGCACCGCTGCTAATGAGCATCGGCACACCGTTGACATCAACAACCTCTGGGGTGGCGAACGCCTTGCGAAAATCACCATCACCCGTTGGCTTACCCTGCGCATCTAGATCTTTAAAATCCACACTACGATCGGTGCGCCAAACGGTCTTGCCTGTCTTCGAATCAAGCGCTGTTACAAACTGAAAATCACTGCCATCAAAATTCATGATCAACATCCCACCCCATACGATTGGCGAGGAGCCCGAACCTCGAAAATGGTTGCAGACAAAATCTGTCCGCTCCCAGATCTTCGCCCCGGTTTTCTCATCCAAGCACGCCGTCCCGGGTGAACCAAAACTCACATACACCCGGCCTTCACTGATCACGGGCGTGGGCGACGCATAACTGTTGAATTTATGACAGAACTGAGGATTCTGCACCCTGAACAGCACCTCGTCCCGCAACACTTTCCCAGTCCTGCGATCAAGAATCACTACAGACAGTTCGGTGCCATCTTCGGTTGCCGTGGAAAGCCAGATTTTGTCACCCGAAATCAGCGGCGACGACCAACCCTTGCCGTGGATCTCCGTTTTCCACTTCACCTCCGCACCTTCGCCCGGCGCGACCGGAAGATTCGAGGCGTGAGCAGATCCGTCGTGCCTCGGACCGCGGAACTGATCCCACTCCTGAACTGCGCTTGCCGGAAAGGCTCCTGAACACACGGCGACAACCGCAAATAAACCAAAGAAATTTGCCTGGCGTAACATTGGGGAGGACAACATGCGACAAGGCTTGCGAAAACGCCGCTTCATCGGAAGCATGAAAACGAAGCGTTAAAAAAAAACGGCGCGCCTAACTGCATTTCTACCCGCGACATGGTTCAAGAATCACCCCCTACTCAAAGCTGGCTGTGGAACGGCCTGCATTTTGAGAAATGCATTAGCATTCCATTGAGCGACAGAGGTTTTCGATATGGAATGAGTGTTTTCGAGAGTATGCCTGTGCAGGACGGGCGGGTCTGCTTTTTACCAGAACACCTCGACTTGATCCGCCATGCGGCAAGCCGCAAACAGTTTCAGTTCCCCTCGCAGAGCCTTGACCAAGTCGAGCAAGTCTTGCGCGGGATCCGCGGATCTGCGTTTGCGCGGATA
>JBILLC010000173.1:0-5353 GCA_044376275.1 Chthoniobacteraceae bacterium
GCCCACGGCAATTCGGTACAGGTCCGGGTTGTGCTGGCTCGCTCGGTCCCCACAAGCGCTTGGGTCCGTTTTCGCGATGTCGGTGGCGCTTGGGAGCGTGCGTTGATGGAACACGAAGCTGGACAGCCGGTTTTTACGGCCGATTGGAGCGACGTAAAACAGCCAATCGAGTATCAAATTCAAGCCGGAGATGCAGTTTCGGATATATACAAGATCTCAGTGAGGCCGCGCACTGTCATCCGTGATCGGACTGCAGAGGTCATTTCCCCAGAATATTTAGGCTCCAAGAGCACAATATTTGAAAACGTTGGGATTCTTCAGGATGTGCTGTCTGGGTCCACTGTTCGTTTGTCTCTCAGATTTAACAACCGGGTCACCGAGTTGAAAGCTGTCACCGAATCCAACGATGAGTTGGCAGTCACAGCCAAGAGCGGATCTGATGAGGACCGGATTCGTGCGGGACAGCAAAGCGCTCAGGCTGGCACGCAGTGGATAGTAGATGTGCCAACCGATTCGGCCCACACGATCCGAGTCGCCTATCGTGATGAGATTGATGCCCAAGGGTTCGCTTCTATACCGCTCACGGTTGTCGCAGATGAACCGCCTGTCGTGTCCATCTCTGAACCATCTGACGGGCGTGAGATTGTTACAAATGCAGGCGAGGAACTAACGATCCGTTTTTCAGCAGAGGATGCTCTTGGGCTGGATCATGTGGGCGTGTACCAGGCCACCGACGACAAATTTGATGCGGTTCTTGTTGCCGAGTGGCCGAAATTGCAGGGTGTTAAGAAGTTCTCCCAGAGCATTCCGGTGTTGGTCAAGCCATTGGAGGGCGAATCAAAGGTGACTTATCGTGTAATCGCGCGAGATGAGAATTCAGCGAGCGGCCCGGGCGTTGGTGTATCCGAACCTATTGTTGTAAAAATCACAGGGGCAGAGGATGCGTTAAACCAGAGAAAGCTCGAGGATGAAAAGGTGGGGTCTGGATTGCGTGCATTACTTGCGCTCCAGGCAAAGAACCTTGCAGCCACCAAAGAAGCTTTTGCAGTTGGGGATCAATCCAACATCGAGCCCTTGCTTGAGCGACAAATGAAGATAGAGGGAGCGGCGATTGAGCTCTGTGAATTTGCGGGTGACTCAGGTGGTTTGTTGGCAGATGCCATGATGAGATTTCTTCACCGAGAGGTGAAGGATGCCATTCTTTTGCTCCGAGACAGTTCAAGTGTTTTTGGCGACGTGCGTGCGGGCACTCTGGCCAAGGCCGTAGTGGTGCAGAGCGCAATCCTCGCGCAGGCAGATGGGCTGTCTTCTCTCGCTGCTCGGGAAAGTGCGCAATTTCGAGTGGTAAAAGTGTTGGGGGAAATTGTTGAGGTCGCGCGGCGGCAACGGGATTTATATCAAGAGTTGAAATCGAAGGGTGAATCCACCGCGTCAGGACTTGTTTCAAAGCAGAAGGGGCTCGCGGACAGGATTGAGGCTCTGATGGTTAAACTCGACACATCGTCGGCAAGTGAAGGTTTTGGTGATGCAGAGCTCTCGGAGGCCTTGCGTCAGGTTTCTGCATTATTTAAGCAACAGAATACTGTAGATCAGATGCATTCTTGCTCACAAATGATGCAGAAACCCGACATCACTCTTCTTTTGAGCGCAGAGGAGTCTCTTGTCTCGGGTTTGGCGAAGACTGTGGCGGTCATGGCGGATTGGCAGTTGCGTGCCGCAAAGAGTCAGCTGGATGGACTGAGGGCGCCATTAGTGGAAATGGTTGAAAAGTTCCGAATATTAGAAAAGGTGCAGCTTGATGCTTCTGCTAAGCTTGATCCTTTGGTTCAGAAGGAAAGTCTTGTTGCTGGCGACTTGTTTTTAATTGACGAGGTGAGTCGCACCCGGGCGCTGCTGGCGGAGGCCGTGGCGCAAACTGTCGGGGACTCGATGGCTTGCCCAGAACACGGAGGAGCGGAGCAAATTTTTGAGACTTCTCTTCACGTTCTTAGCGAATTGGACATGGACGTGCTGAACAGACTAGCCGCGCTTCGTCTGACTCCCGCGAAACTCAGCGAGATTTCCGTGGAAAAAGGTAAATCTGTCTCGGAAGGCCTTCGCAAGCTTTCCGAGATTTCTAGTCAGCTTGTAACATGGGTGGAAGGTTCGTCGGAAGATGCTTTACGTTTTATCGAGCAAGCGAAGGGGGACTCTACTGGAGAAATCGTTGACAACGAAAACAAGCGTCGCCCTCGATTAAAGGTGCACGATGAATTAGCGGAGCGAGTTGAGATCGTGATAAAGGAAGCACAAGCAGTTGGTAATTCCATTCCGAAGCTTGAACATAATCCTGAAGCAAAGGCTGAAACAAAGGCTGAAGTAAAACCTGAACCAACATCGGAGGATCAGGTCGAAAAGAAACAGTCCAAAGACGGTGATGATTCCAAAGTTGAAAGCGGTGCTAATGTTCCCCCTGAGCAGAAGCTAGTTCCGGATTTGTCGGTTCAAGTTGACGAAAAAACTGCGTCGGCCGCGGGCGTGGTTGCGGAGAAGATCTATGGTCTTGTCATGCTTACCCGGGCACTTCATGTGGAATGTGAGGGGTTGCGGGTCGCGCGGATCGAGATGGAGAGAGTGGGTCAGGCTTTAATGGAGGGCAGGTTGGGTGATGCGGTTTCAGGGCACGCCCGAGCAATGCAGGAGCTGCGCGGCTTTCTTACTGGAGGTGCGAGGAGCGGGACAACTCAAGGCGAGCTGGGAGGCGCTTTGCGCCCGGATCAAAGGCGGACGATGGGCGGGGTTGAAGGCGAGGCTCCCGCTGCCTACAAAAGCATGGTGGTCGAATACTTCCGCTCACTCAGTGAAAGCAAATGAAAGCAATCGTCTCCAGTCGTAGATTGATTTCAATGGCGTCGATGTTTGTCGCTTTGGGTTTGAATGCTGCGCCGCCTCCGGCTGCGAAGCTCACCCCTTCAAAGTCCAATGCGGATCCTTCGTGGTTGCTTGTCGATTCAGCGTATCGAGCTACGGTTACAGCGAAAAACGGACCATCTGACCCTGATGCTGGCTGGGCAATTGAAGTACTAGAACTCGGCGCAACACTTCCTGAGTTGGCTGACGTTGCGTTGCTCGACTCGAGCGATACGCCCGTACCCATCGCCAAGATTTTCCGCGCACCCGGGCAGAACTTTTTTTTAATCGCAAAGGGGTTAAAGGAGGGTGAGCAGTACAAGGTGTACTTTGGTGGAACCAAGCCATTGAAGTCACCAACTTGGGAACCAAAGCATGGGCTCTTCGTGGAGTTTAGGCGTTTGATTGCGGATATGTCGCTTGAGTCGCCCGATGGGTTAAGCGACGCATGGAAGATTTCTTTGGGAACAGATGGCGCTGCCTTCACCACGCACATTGGTTTTGATGGGAATCCTTTCGGAGAATCGAAGAACTATATTGCCCGTTACAGGGGATGGTTGAAGCCGGGCGTCATGAGTAAGCCCCTGGCAACCGTCTCCTCTGGCGCTTCGTTTGTGTGGATCGGTGGCAAACTTGAGCTTATGGCTCCCGGTGATCATACCCCACAGCTGAAACTCCGCGCTACGAATCCAGAAATGTCGCCGAGCGACGAGTTGGTTAGGGCCACGGTGAATATTCCTGCCGAGGGAGTGATGGTTGATTATCTGCTCGCAAAGGGGGAGCAGGCCGGTGGATTGGCGCGGTTCGGTTTTATTGAGGATGAAGCACAAATGGTGCTCTTTGAGGGCAACCACTGGGCCCGCTCGGGTAAGACTGAGGTGATGTCACTTGAGCACGCGAAGCTTGGTAAACTCCCGCGTTTATCGGTGAAGCACGAAGATTACCTGGGTTGGGAGGCATCTGTGCTCTTTGACAGTCACGTGTCTCTGGAGGAAATGCCGGACGGATGGAACGCATCTTGGATTCTTACTGACGGCGCAAAGAGGCAGGGATCCTCTTTCGAGCATGTGTTTTCAGGAATGGCTCCAATCTATGCGGATCTCGAACTGAGTTCGGAAAAAGGATCGGTCAAACTAAAGCTTCCGATATCCACTTATGGGTTTGCAAAGTCAGCGTCATTGCGTTCGAGGGCTGATGTGCACCGGTATCTTGAAAAAATGGGTCGCGAGGAAATGAGTGAGATGGAGATCGAACAACTGACCGATTACTACAAATTTGCGAAGCAGTTTGGTGACGATGCGGAATTGCTGCCGATCGCAAAGGCGTGGATCACGAAAAACCCTGATCCTGATGATCGCCTCTACATCGGAGCTCTGATCGGTTGGTTGCGTGGTCTGGCCAGAATCGATGCCAAGGCAGCCTTGGATGAAGCGGGGAAAGTAGGGGCGGCTGCGGTCGAGAAATATTTGAGCGAGATTGTCATGTTTGAAATGGACACCCGCACGTTTGTGATGCGCGATGACTCGGCGCTGGCTTTTGCAAAAAAGGCTCTTCCGAAATTCGAGTCCTTCCCGGAGATTGTTCAACTCATACGCACCCGTATCGGCGATTTGTTGCGGGTTCAGGGAAAACTTAAGGAAGCAGAGGATGCTTATCGAATCATCCAGAAAAATGTCGCTGATGAAAGCGCCGGAAGGAAGTTTGCTGCCCAAGACAGGGCATATGCGGCGACTGTTGCTAGCCTGATCGCAAGAGGATTGCGCTCCGATGCTGAGGTTCAGCTCATCCTCTGGGAGAGGGAGCATCCGCTGGCGAAGCTTCAGAGCGATTTTTTGCTACTAAGAGCACAGGTGTTGCTCATGTTTGGCCGTGCGAGCGAGGCGCTTCTTGAGATCGACTCATTTAAGGCATTGAATCCTGAGAGCCCGTTCCAAATTCCCGCGGATTTTCACAGAGCTTGCGCTTTGGCTGAGTTAGGCCAGAAGGATGCGGCGGTGAAAATCTGGAGTTTTATCGCAGCACGTTATCCAAAACATGAACTCGCAGCCGAAGCGGCCGCGCGATCCCGATAGTGCTAACATCCGCTTCGACAGTCTTCATGCACGTTTCTCAGGCTTTCAAAATCCTCCCTTACCGATCCACCTCCTATGTCACAGCTACGCAACACGGCGAACACAACCCCGGTCATCGACTTTCCAACGTTTTCACGGAACGAGTTTTTTGTTGGGCGCGACGAGTCCTGTGATTTGGTGCTTCCGGTGCAGTCGGGAGCGTCTCGTAGGCATGCGAGGTTTTTTCTGAGCGAAGGTGCGTGGTGGATTGAAGATTTACAGAGCAGCAACGGTACGGAGGTGAACACCCAGCTCATTCAGCAGCCACACCGCCTTGTGGAGGGCGATGTGATTGGCATAGGCACTGAGGTTTTTGTGTTTGAACCTTCCGCTGAGGGCTCGTCCTCAGCACC
>JBILLC010000175.1:0-5342 GCA_044376275.1 Chthoniobacteraceae bacterium
TCGGGGCAGGCGCGGAGAGTGGTTGCGGAGAATCACTTCAGCTTTCGAGTGTTTGCCCGCCCTTCTACTGGCATGCGCAATCGTGATTCTCGCCGGGCCGCGACGGCCAGCTCCGCCCAAGGACCAGAGAATCCTCAACAACATCATACTGCTGGTCGATGTTTCGCTTTCCATGGAAACTCCTGTCACAGGCGGCAAGACCCGCTTTGAAACTGCGATGGAGGCGGCCCGCGCCTTTTGCTCGCGGAGAGAAGGCGACGCATTTGGACTCTCGATTTTCGGAATGGACTTTCTGCATTGGTTCCCGCCGACCAAAGACCTGAGTGCCCTCAAAAACGCGCTTCAATTCATACAACCTAAACAACTCCCGCGCTCCTTTGCAGGGACGTTTATCGCAAACGCTCTCAGAAACTGCGTCACGCGCATGAATGCAACCAAAGAAGGAGATCGCGCCATCATTCTATTGACCGACGGAGAAAGCGCGGACTTCGACGGGAACACTGAGCGAGACGTCGCAGAGCAATTACTGGAATCAACGATCCGGCTGTACTCAATCATCATCGGCACTGACCCCGAGAACGGCATTTACTCAGTCACTGCGAGGACTGGGGGAAAAGTGTATCGGGCCGATGATCCATCCACTCTCCGGGACGTGTTCATTGAAATTGATTCGCTTCAAAAAGCGCGTTTCAAGCAGGTCACCCATGACTGGGTGGACTGGTACGAGCCCGCGTGCATCGCGGGACTCGCCTCACTTGCGGCGATCGGATTGAACCTTTTCGGGCTGCGCTTCACCCCATGGTAGACTTTGGCTCACCAACCACCATTGCTTGCTGCGCGATAGCGAGCGGCACTCTGGGCGCATTTGCAGAGCACCTTCACGCAAAACGAATCCACCTCAGCGGCCCTCTTGCGTTTGGTCCGACCTTCCGCCCCGCCTCGTGGACGCAACTCCTACCCGCGCTGAGGGGTATCATCATTGCAGGGGCGATGTGGGGACTGATGACACTCATTTCCCTGGATGGGTCGCGGTCGGAAACCAAAGCTCAAGGCGAGCACCAGCTGTTTGTGCTTCTCGACGTCTCTCCGAGCATGCTCATTGAAGACGCCGGACCAGATCGCAACCAAAGTCGAGCGCAGCGGGCGGCAGACGTGCTTGAATCCGTCTTAAACCGTGCTCCGGGCGATCATTTGAAAATTTCTCTGTCGGCTTTCTACACGGCACAAAAACAACTGATTCAGGGGAGCATCGACCGGAACTTAATTCTGTACATGGCGCGGGATCTCCCGCTGCACATCGCATTCAAGGCAGGCAAAACCAACCTGCTTGAGGCACTTAATCAAACTGCTGCCCAGTGCACGCCGTTCAAACGCCGCAGCACCACGCTGCTCGTGCTCTCGGATGGCGACACAGTTTCTGACACAGGCCTAAAGGCACTACCCCCAGCCATTGACCGCGTCATCATCGCTGGCGTTGGGGATGTGGCCAAAGGTCAATTCATTGATTCACACCTTTCGCGGCAGGACACTGCATCCCTCGCGCAGCTCGCCAGACGCTTACGGGGCCAATTCTACGACGTCAACACACGGCACCTTCCCTCAGAGTGCCTGACCTCCATACTTTCGACTGTTTCTTCGAAAGGCCTGACAGGGATCGACACAAAATTGACCGCAGTCACATTGATCAGCCTCGCCGCATTGTTACAGGCATTAATCCCGCTTCTGCTCCATGGTGCTGGCGCACCTCGGCACCCTGCACGGACAAACTCCCTGACAAAAACATCCCCAACTCCATGAAACGAACACTACGCATTATCTGGCTCGTCTTCGCTTTGGTGCTAATTGGATTTCATCTGCTTCAAGGCGGGAAAATCGAGGCTAATGAAACTGCAAATACCATCCGTGAAGTGGGAACCAAAGCAGAGAAGGCCGGCGACTATGATCTCGCGCTTCGAAAGTTTAATGAGGCGCTTCAGGTCGCTGAACATGCAGACCCGTCTCTCCAGTTACGCCTGCAACTCGATGCGGCCCGAGTTGGGATTCAAACCGGCGAATCGCTCGGAATAGCCGAAGCTTTGGATGCGCTCATCGAGAACCAACAGACAACACAGCACCCCAAGGGAGTTATGAACGAGACCCGGTCTCTGGCAGCCACCGCCCACTACTACGCTGCTTACGCGCTGCGGCTTGAGAACGCACCTCGAGAAATGTGGCTCGACGAAATTGAGCGTTCCAGGCAACACCTACGCAACCTCGCGGAGAGCGCCTCCAACGCGTTGCAGATTGAGGATGCCGATACATACGGCCGCGCCCTCGAAGCTGCCATTCGGTTGGAACGAGCCGGGTTGTTTGAGCTCAACTCAAAGGATGTGCCAGCGCCCTGTGAGAACGCCCGGAAGAAAGGTATCTTCAAGAAGAAGTGTGAACAGTGTGACAAGAAAAACGGCAGGCGAACGAAAGAAGAAAAAGAGGAACAGCCAGGCAAGTCACTAAAACGCTTTGACCCAGGTCAGGGCTCGTAACCGGCTTTTGCCGCCCCTCTCCATTGAAAATGAACCGCCCCCTTCAAGCTTGTATGCTGCTGGCAGCGCTGTCTTTATTCGCTGCGTGGAACCGCGCCGCTGCGCAACAAAACGATCAACCTCCCGCTGTGTTCGTGCCGCCCCCTGCTCCCACAGCGCCGGCAGCAAATCAAAAACCCCCTGTAGAGTTTATACGCGCCGTCGATTTTCACGCGGTCACTCTTTCGCTCCAAGCCGCTCTCGAACAAAAAAAGAAAGAAACCGGTACAGCACAGCTCGCTGCCACAATCGTGGCGGCGACATTATCCGGTGAATGGAAAGAGCTGCAGCGAGTACTGGCCTCTCAACTAGAACCAGCAGGCGCGGACACGATTTACCTCCTTCTATTGGAAAAACTAGCGGGCACTACTCAGCGCATCGCATCCGTTTCACCTCCGCAGGAGGCACGCTACAACAAGCTCACGGAGCGCCCGGATAAACAGCGCAAACACCTGCTGGTTGCGGCTGACTACATCGGACTACTCGAAGCGGCTCCGGGGCGAGTGACGGAATCACATCTAACCCATCTAAAGACTATCGCCCTGGCGATCGGATCGGACCTGGCACCTGCGCTTGCAAAGCGGCTGATCCAAGGTATTCCAGGCCTTGGAGGCACCGGGGAGCAGCCTGCCCGCGCTCAGGCCGCGGCACTGCTGCTTTCCCTGGGTGCGCTTTCGGATGCAGCCCGTTTCCTACCACTCGACAAGCACCCCGACAGCAACGAGGTCTCGGTGCAAGAATTGCAGACGCTCACTGAGTTTTACACCCGCAAGGCTGCGGAAGAAAAGAGTGAAGAGCCCGTGCTGCGTGCTGCAATGACTTGTACCGCGCTTGCAAAGCGCACTCCACCATCAGACTCTGCGGCACTGGAATCGCTTTGTTCCAGTCTTCTCCTTTTCCTCGCGGAGCTGGACGCACCGAAGGCGGTAGAGTTTTTACGGGCGGAGATTCTGCCGCGTCGATCCATCACTGAAGCCGCTTTGCAGAGCATCACCAAGAGAAGCGCCAAGAGTCTTGCTTCCACCGATGAAAAAACCCGACGGGCAACCCTTGAGCTCCACCAGCGGTTAATGGAGGCACTGGGCTCTCTGCCTCCCGAGCAATTCACGCCTGCGTCGCGTGTGCTCGCACTGCATTGGCTTGACGAAGCTGAAACCACTATCCGCTACACACCAGAACAAAAACGATCTGATGACGCTCGGGAAACCATCGGTCGAATCTACTCCTTTGAACCGCAACAGCAGACCTTTCTGGCATTCCAGCGCGACGAGCTTCGAAAGTCGTCACCACCCGAGGCCTTCCTCGAAAAGCTGCCAGGCGAAATCGCGCAGCGCGCCAGATTCGCTAGAATGCGTCTTAAACTCGCAGACCCTGCGCCGGGTGAAACCATCGAAGAACTGAAGCGCTATATTTCCCGCTATGAATGCGACGCGCCGGATTTGTGCCGCCAGTTTCTACTGGGATGGGCGGCTCAACGAGCCACACCCAAGGAGGACCCGGAGATTGAGAGGATGCGGAGTCGCGGATTCTTCATTCCAAACACCTCGCGCGGCCTGCCGCAGACGAGGGCCCGTCAGGAAGTCGCACTTCGTGAATTTTCAGAGCTTGTTCACGAACTCGAATTGATGTCTGGCACGCTCTTGAAGGCCGATGCGAAGGCAAATGCGTTCATCATGATTCACAGCGACTCCGAGGTTTTTAAAATAGAAGATATTCAGTCAGCTTTCGGACCGGCTGAGACGATCCCGTTCGAGTGTGTGAACTTGATCATCCGAACGATGCGGGAGCGCCTTGCAACGGATTGGTCGGACCCCGGCGTACAGCAACGGGCGGGAACCAATCGATCCGAGAGCGAAATCAAGAGGGAAGTCGCGCGCGGTTACACGGTGGCGTCCGAACTGATTCGCCGGAACCAGACTCCGGAGGCCGCCGGATGGAGAGCGCGCTTGCAGCAGGCGGTGGTCTTGTTTGACTCAGCTGAGTTCCATTTTAAACACGACGGCGCGCTCTCCGACTACATTGAGGAGCGAAAACAGGCGCTTGAGGCACTCAAGCAATCGGCTGCTGCATACGAGCTTGAGGTCGTTCATCTGCGACCTTCCGAGTGGTCTCTTGACGCATATCTTGCATGGACATCTGCAATGCTGGGAGCCACTGATCCAACGCGTTTGAAATGGAAGGAACACCGCCCAGAGCCAGCGTTTCTGGAGATCCACGATGCCCTTCGCCGCCTTCCTGGAAACGTTCGCGAAAGGCATCTCAGCGATTTCGCCACGCTATGCCGCAGCGTTGCCGACAAGGTTCCGGCGCAGATGCGCCATAAATTTTTGGACGCAGTGGTGCAGGTGATTGGCGCCGACGTTAAAGAACTACTCCCGTGCATCGATCTGCTCCACCATTACGCTTCGATGACCTCAGAAGCTCGTCTCCGACTCAAGGTCGACGGTCCGACCCGCGTATCGCATGGTCAACCATTCGGGGTGGAGTTGTATATTGATCACACCGAAAAGCTCGGCCGCGAGTCTGGCGGCTTTTCAAAATACCTGCGAAATCCTGCTGCATTAAATCAAAACAATCCGTATGCGATGTACGGACTGAAGCAGCCCAAGCAGATGAATTATCGGGATGAGTTTCAGAAGAACATCACTCGCGCGCTACAGGACTCTTTCGAAGTCCAGAGCACTACTTTTCATGATCCCAACGTCACGCCCCTGCCGGGACGCGAAGCAGGGTGGCAGTCGACCCCCCTTACCTACCTTGTACTCAAAACAAAGGACGTTT
>JBILLC010000176.1:0-5337 GCA_044376275.1 Chthoniobacteraceae bacterium
GGGAATCTCGGTGATTGCGTCAAATCCTGGTGAGCGGCTCGAAGGCAGTTTATTCGGGGAAAACGACTTCATCCGACTAAGGAAAGCACTTCAAAGGTTGATACCCAGCGCCGGAGGCATGGATGACGGACTTCCCCGATCGATTGTCGGCGGGACAATCGACTACGACGGCCGGTTTGAGTTTGTTCATTATCAGGATGTTTTAATTTTTTCGCACCGCGAGTGCCGCTGGTTTTCCACCAGCAACTGGTGGCGTGACATCCCGGCGGTTGAGAAGGCGCCTCATCCGCCCCAACCTCGCAATATTTGCTTCGAACCCGCAGTGAGCGAGGCGGCGTTCTGCAGCTGGATAGCGAGGGCGCAGGAGTACATCCGCTCGGGCGATATCTATCAGGTAAACCTTAGCCACAGACTTGAGGCATACTGGCCAGAGGGCGACGCTTGGGAACTTTACGAGGCCCTGCGCCACTATTCGCCGGCACCGTACGGCGCGTTTCTACGGCAGAAAAACCGCTGTGTACTAAGCAGTTCACCCGAGCTGTTTTTAAAAATATCCGGCAATACCATCCGCACACGGCCCATCAAAGGAACTCGCCCGAGGCGGGCAGACCTGCATGCGGACGAGCGCTCCGCCTTTGACCTGATTACTTCCCCAAAAGAAGTTGCGGAGTTGATCATGATCACCGATTTGGAGCGCAATGACCTTGGGCAAATCTGCGAATGGGGAAGCGTCACGGTCAGCGAAATGTTGAAACTCGAGCGCCATGAACAGGTCTTTCACTTGGTGTCCACAGTGGATGGCCGCCTACGGGCCGATGTGGATGCGCTTGATGCACTGAGAGCCTGCTTCCCCGGCGGATCAATCACCGGTGCCCCGAAGAAACGGGCGCGGGAAATTATCCGTGAAATCGAACCTGTGCCCCGGGGTTTATACACAGGGGCGATCGGATGGTTCGGGGAGGGTGGCGAAAGCAGCTTTAATATCGCGATCCGGACGATTATTCAGGAGGCAGACAAGCTGCACTTTCACGTGGGAGCCGGCATCGTTGCGGATTCGGTCCCAGACCAAGAGTGGCTTGAAACATGGGACAAGGCCGCAGGAATTCTGCTTGCGGCGCAGAGACTGGGCGCACAGAGGCTGGGGGTGGAGGGCACCGGGGCCCCAGACATCAAGGGAGGCCAAGTTGCCAAATTGTTCAAATAAACGAAGCCGGCTTGGGTTGGCTGGGATAGTCCGCGTTGTTCATCAAATCTTTTGCCCCTTGTCTAACAGACAACATCGTTCACCTCGGATTTACCTCAGATTTAGTGATGGCTTATCTGCCCCCGATCATGGATCGTACATTGCCATTGGGTCATTGAAGTGCTAGTTTTACTAATAAATCCCATGAACACTCTCGCCATCTTTGGAAATCTTGCCGGCCCGGATATGCTAATCATCTTCCTCATCGTACTGATCATGTTCGGAGCGAAGAAACTCCCTGAACTCGCGAAGGGCCTCGGGCAAGCCGTGAAGGAATTCAGCAAGGCGAAAGAGGACGTCAATCACGAGATCACCCGGGCCGCTCAGATTCCCGATTATTCGCACTCTTCTTCGAATTACGCGGATTCGCACTCTGAGCCGCATCAACAGCCCGCATCCTCACCGAGCGTTGACCCAGCTGTCCCAGCAACGTCCCAGAATCCCGCACCAGCCACCGCAGCAAAAGAGTCGGCGACGGCGTAGGGGAAATCCCCAGCCTCAGGCGGAGTTTTTCCGTCAACAATCAGTTTCGATCGGCCCGCCCTCATACGAGAGGCGGGCCTTTTCGTTTTGTATCTGAGATTTCACCAGACTCATGTCCATGAGAAAACGCATCGGTCAAATCCTCTCAATCTTTATCACCGCAATTTTGATTTCCGAGGTGCTCGGTCAGGAAATCACTTTTGGTGCGTACAATCTTCAAAATTACAGCCTAGAAACCGGTGCAAACGGCCAAAAACCCAAATCCACCGCATCAAAGGTCGCGCTCACCTCGATCATCCATGCACTCCACCCGGACATACTCGGAGTGTGTGAGATGGCCTCGCGCGAGGCCTTGGCGGATCTGCAAGTGCGCTTAAAGTCAGCGGGCCTTGATCTGCCGGAATCTGAATTTGTGGAGGGACCAGATCCAGATCGTCATCTGGCCCTGCTTAGCCGGTTTCCGATTGTACTAAAGTCGTCTGACCCTCATGTGAACTTTGAATTGAACGGCAGAGCCGAGCGGGTAAGACGGGGCTTTTTGGATGTGACCATTCAGATCAACAACTCCTACCGTCTGCGCCTGGTAGGGGTGCACCTCAAGAGCAAGATAGCCGCACCAGAGGGCGAATCGCTGATCCGCCGTATGGAATCCCATCTGCTCGCTCAGCGGATCTCAAAGATCCTCGAAAATGAACCCGAAACAAACCTTCTGGTTTATGGCGATTTCAACGACACGAAGGACCAGCCAATCCTTCAGTCCCTTATTGGGCAACGGGGAAGTCAGCAAATGCTAAGAGACCTTCATGCAGTCGACGAACATGGCGAATGCTGGACCCATTACTGGAAGACAGCCGACGTCTACTCACGTATGGATTTCCTTCTGGCGAGCAAAGGTTTGTTACCTGAGATTTTCAAAAAACAAGCCAGGGTAACCTCCGCCGCCAACTGGAACGAAGCCAGCGACCACCGACTGATTTCCACCTCCATTTCCGCGACTAACCACTAACCTCGTGCCAACCGATCCTGACCACGAAAACGCGGCCCACTTTTCACCAAAGGAAGCGGGCGCGGATCAAAGCTACTCCCGACCTGAACCCGAGGCGCCATCCCTCTCAGCGCTATCAATGACGCGGCCTACGATGTAGCGAGGACGCTGCTTGGCCTGGAAATAGATCCGGCACACATATTCCCCAACAATAGAAATCGCGATCAGGTTTGCCGCGCCGAGCATGAATGCGATCGAAATCAAAGATCGCCAGCCTGGAATTCCCCGTTCACCTGAAAAGAACCATCCAATATAGGTGATGGCGAGGTACACAAACCCGAGCAAAAAGACGGAAACTCCCAGGAAGAGCATCGCCCGAATGGGAAACTTGGAATATCCGAACAAACCGTCAAGCGCGCCCTCGATGCGTGGACCCAAGCGGTATCGGGTCGTGCCGGCAAAGCGCTCAGGGCGGTTATACGAAATACCAATTTGCCGATAGCCGACCCAACTGCGTAGTGCCCTGAGCATCCGATCATACTCCGGCATGGAGGACACCGCCTTGGCGACCCTATTGCTCACGAGGCCAAAGTCGCCGGCATCCTGGGGCATCGGGCGCTCCGCGATCAGGTTGAACAAACGGTAAAACGCCTTGAAACAAACGCGCATCCACCAAACCTCCTTGCGATTGGTTCGAATGCCGTAGACCACATCGTAGCCCTCGCGGTATTTCTCGAGAAAAAGCGGGATCATCTCAGGCGGATCCTGAAGATCCGCGTCCAGACACACAATCACGTCCCCGGAGGCGTACTCGTAACCTGCAGTCAGGGCATTCTGGTGTCCGAAGTTTCTCGCTAGTGAAACTACCCTGCACCGGGTATCGCGCGGCCAATGGATTCGCTGGATCGCGGCCACGGTATCGTCTGTACTTCCATCGTCGACGAAAACCACTTCAAACCGCTCCTCAGGCATTGAGTCAATCACCCCGCCCAACTTCCCGCAAAGCGTCGGGATAGACTGTTCCTCATTCAAGACAGGGATGAGCAGAGTGACCAACATAACCGGAGTGATTTTGCGGAAGAAAAAAAGAAACTTCCAACTCGGGTGAACCTATCCCCTGAGGTACCCAACGTCCATCATTAGTTACGCGCTGACAGGTGCCTGCGGCGGACGACGGCCACCCTTCCCTGCCTCTTCATCATGAGGAAATCAACCACTCTTTTAGATTAGATACTCGGGCTCATCCCTTGTTGCCCGTCGGGAGGACACCCTCTTTTGAGGCACAAGTTTCCTCAAAATATCGGGAAGCAATCCGTCCACTTCAAACGCATGGAGCGTGCTTTCCGCCAGGGCCTCGAGAGTTGCGCCGTCGAGAACCTTGGAAAGGGCGTCCCGCGCGCTGATCATAAGCTGCCTGATGCCGCAACGCGCCTCGTCCGGGCATGAGCAGCGTTGATAGCCAGACTGGCTTACACACGCAATAGGAGCGAGCGAGCCATCAAGAAACCGAATGATATCACCAATGCGGATATCAGCCTCCGAGCGCGCCAACGAATACCCGCCGTTCTTTCCACGAGTACTTGCGAGGAAGCCGCCCTGCCGCAGGCGCAACAAGATTTGCTCCAAGAACCCAGCCGGAATATTCTGAGCCTCAGCAAGAGCCGCAAGTGGAACCAAACGAGCGCCTCGCCTTTGGGCAATCGTCAAATCCAACATCACTCTCAGTGCGTATTCGCCTCGTTTGGAAAGATTCAAAGTGACTCCTTGAAAGTGGGATGCTGATCAGAACGCGTGGAAAAAGGGGCCTCGGCGGGTTTACTGACTCAGTTATCGATCAACTCAACTGACTCATCAAGCACCTCTCCGGTCAGACGGTCAATCGCGACATGCCACCAGAGGTGCCTTTCACCCTCAACTTGAAATGCCGCAAGCGAAAAGCTTTTGGCGGCACGTTCCGCGCGCTCCTTCTCACGCTCCGCCTCCGCAGCGTTTCTAGGAGGCCGCGCCGCAGGACCTTTCGGTGGATAACGCCCCAGCTGCACCACCAAATCGATCATTAGATTCCAAACCCGCGCCGAACCGGAATCCGCCAGCGCACGCATCACCGAATGACGCGCTCTTTCGCTAGAAAGAGAGGTCGCACCACTTGAAAAAACTTTATCTAAATCTGAAGAGAAACCGCTGTAGGCATCAGCACCGGAAATCACCCCTTCGACGGTTGATTCCCCTACCCATCTGCCGACGATTTCCGACAAATTCGTAACCGGTCCCTTTCCCGGCTGGAGCGAGGAAGTTCGCTCCACGATTGCGCGCGCGATGCGATTCGCCGACAGCGTCTCAATGGAATCGCCGGCTGCCAGCGAGGGCCCAAGCGGATTTAGTTCATCGACGTATGCACCGGCAAGAACCGCCTCCAGCACCGCTGGATGTCGAGTATTGAGACTCACGCGGCCCCGTTCCAATCCCTGCGGATGCTCGTTTTCGCTGATACAAAACACATCCAACAAACCGGCGAACCCGCTCTCCGGCGTCACAAAATCCAATTGCCGCCACGGCACCCCCGAAAATGCATACCCCAATTCAGCCACCGAGCGAAATGGACGGTTCAGCACCAAAGGGCGCGCGA
>JBILLC010000177.1:0-5333 GCA_044376275.1 Chthoniobacteraceae bacterium
GTTCTGCAACGTTTCTCTAACTCGCGCGCGCGGTATCGTGGCGGGGCGCGCTAAATGAATACAGCGGATGTGACCGGCGAGACGTGAAAAGTGTTCGTGGTTCTCCCGCCAGCGTGGCGACGATGTCCACCGTGCGAAAGCCTGAGTCGCGAATTGCCTGCTCACAGGCGGCTATGATGCAGCGCCCAACACTCGCTGGTGCTCAATCGCTCCGCAATGGAGCGAATGAGGAAGCTAGGAGTGTCTGTCCCCTGCGACTCCACTGCGGTCCCCTGCGACTCATTCGCAGTTTCCGTCCTTTGCGGAAGCCCATACGACTTCTGCTGCGTTGGATTCACAGTCGAGGCGCCGCCTTTCATTGCAGGCTCCATCGCATGGGCAAGCCAGGTGCCGCCCCCTCGGTGCCCGCTCATTCCATTCTGTGCAAGGCTGTGAAACCACCTCTTATTGCTTCCCAACAAGAACACTGATTAGTTGAATGATCAGGACAGCGTCGAAGCATCTTCATTCGTTTCCTGCATCGCCTGCGGAGTGACGGCGCCGAATCTTCACACCAGCCCCCAGAGAAACGCTTAACCCATGGCCATCAAGAAATCCGATCTCTACTCCTCCATCTGGGCCTCCTGCGATGAACTCCGTGGCGGCATGGATGCCAGTCAGTACAAGGACTACGTCCTGTTCATGCTTTTCATTAAGTACGTCTCGGACAAATACGGCGACAGCTCCGACTTTGCGCCGCCAGTCGTTATCCCCAAGGGTGCCAGTTTCAGCGACATGCGTGCGCTCAAAGGCCAACCCGACATTGGCGACAAAATCAATACCCAGGTCATCCAGCCGCTGATTGATGCCAACGCCCGCCTAGCCCGCAGCGATTTTCCCGATTTTAACGACTCCAACAAACTTGGTGACGGCCAAGATAAGGTTGAGCGGCTCGGTAACCTCATCGATATCTTTAACGCCCCATCGCTGGATTTCTCCCAGAATCGCGCCGACAACGACGATCTCCTGGGCGATGCTTACGAGTACCTGATGCGGCACTTCGCCAGCCAGAGCGGCAAGAGCAAGGGCCAGTTCTACACCCCGTCCGAAGTCAGCCGCATCATGGCCAAGGTGATCGGCATTTCGCCCGCCAATTCCAAGGCCAGCACCACCGTGTACGATCCCACCTGCGGCTCCGGTTCGCTCCTGTTGAAGGTCGCCGCCGAAGCCGGTAAGCGCATCACTCTGGAGGGTCAGGAGATGGACGTGACCACCGCCGGTCTCGCCCGCATGAACATGATCCTGCACGATTTTCCAACGGCCAACGTGCTCACGGGCAATACACTGTCTTCGCCCAAATTTTTGGATGACCTGCAGCTTCGCGCCTACGATTACGTGGTCGCTAATCCGCCCTTCTCGGTGAAAACCTGGAGCACCGGCCTCACGCCCGCCAACGACCCCTACCAGCGCTTCGTTTGGGGTGAACCGCCAGCCAAGCAGGGAGATTACGCCTTCCTGCTGCACATCATCCGTTCGATGAAGAGCACTGGCAAAGCAGCCTGCATTCTTCCACACGGCGTGCTTTTCCGGGGAAATGCCGAGGCCGTCATCCGCCAGCAGCTCGTCCGCTCCGGGTATCTCAAAGCCATCATCGGTCTGCCCGCGAATCTCTTTTACGGCACCGGCATCCCGGCCTGCATCCTCGTCTTGGACAAGGAAAACGCCCAGGCCCGCAAAGGCATCTTCATGCTGGACGCCAGCAAGGGCTTCAAAAAGGACGGCCCGAAAAACCGCCTGCGCGAACAAGACATCCACAAGATCGTGGACACCTTTACCCGCCTGGACGAAAGCAACCCGCGCTACGCCCGCATGGTGCCCGTCGCGGAAATCGCCGATCCAAAGAACGACTACAACCTCAACCTGCCGCGCTACATCGACAGCACCGAGCCCGAGGATCTGCAGGATATTGACGGCCACCTCCGTGGCGGCATTCCCGAGCGCGATCTCGATGCCCTCGGCAGCTACTGGACAGTCATGCCCGGACTGCGCGCGGCCTTGTTTGGCGAATCCACCCGCGCCGGCTACTGTGCCCTGCGCATTCCGCAGGCCAGCATCAAAGAAACCATCTTCTCGCACCCCGAGTTCACCGCCTTCACGACTGGCGCAAAGCAGCTCTTCACAACGTGGCAGGTCGCCTCGGTCCAGAAGCTCAAGGGCTTTGCCCAAGGCGGCCACCCCAAGCCGCTCATCGAATCCATCGCAGAAGACCTGCTAGCCACCTTCAAGACCGCGCCCCTGCTCGACGCCTACGATGTCTATCAGCACCTGATGGATTACTGGGCCGAGACCATGCAGGACGACTGCTACCTCATCGCCGATGCCGGCTGGATCAAAGGCGCTGAGCCGCGTGAGATTGTGCAGGTCAAAAACAAGGAGAAGAAACTGGTCTGGCCTGAAACGGAGGATTTCAGGCAGGGCAAGCGCCGCTTCAAATGCGACCTCGTTCCCGTCGCCCTGCTGACCGCCCGCACCTTCAAAGCCGAGAGTGAGTCAATCACCTCCCTTGAGTCTGAGCTCGCGGGTGTTGAGCAACAGTTGGAGGAGACCCGCGAGGAACAAAGCGGCGACGAAGGGCTGCTCAATGAGGTCATCGAAGGTGAGGGTGAAAAGCAGAAGATCACCGCCAAAGCCCTGAAGGCCCGTCTCAAGGAGATCGGCAAAGACACGGAATACGCCGAGGAACGCCAGGCCTTGCTGGCCTACGGCAAGCTGCTGGACCAGCAGGCCGAAACCAAGGCCCGGCTCAAGACCGCACAGGAAGACCTCGAAGCGAAGGTCGCCTCCAAGTACGACGTGCTCGAACTTGCGGACATCCAAACGCTCGTGGTGCACGACAAATGGCTGGCCACCCTGGCCGCAGCCGTGCAGGGCGAACTGGACCGCGTGTCGCAAACCCTCACCGGCCGCATCCGCCAACTCGCCGAACGCTATGCCACCCCGCTGCCGCAGCTCGTTGATGAAGTCGCCCAGCTCTCGGCCAAGGTGGACGAACACCTCAAAAAGATGGGGTTTGCGGTATGACAAAAGCCTCGAGGCGAGGGAGGTTCCACAATGAGTGAAGAAATCACGGCGGCACCCGCGTACACCGAACTGCTGGGCCGCATCTCGGAGGCATTTGTCGCGGGTCAGACCCGGGCAACCCAAGCCGTCAACGCGCACATCACCGAAACCTACTGGCAAATCGGACGGGATATCGTGGAGTTTGAACAGGGTGGCAAAGCGCGCGCGGAGTATGGAAAGAACCTGCTCAAAAATCTCAGCCGCGACCTGACCCTGCGGCATGGGAGGGGATTCAGCCGGAGTAATGTCATCCGGATCAGACAGTTTTACGTGAATTACCCAAAAGGTGCGACAGCGTCGCACTTATTGACATGGTCTCACTGGGTCGAGCTTCTCAAGATCGAAGACGCTCTGGAACGGAGTTTTTACGAGCAACAATCGGTGGCGGACAAGTGGACCGTTCGAGAGCTGAAAAGGCAGATGAAATCCTCCCTGTTCCTGCGGCTGGCAGCGGGGAAGGACAAGGATACGATTCTGCAGCTCGCCCAGCAGGGCCAGCTCGTGGCGCAGCCTTCCGATCTCTTGCGGGACCCGTTTGTCTTTGAGTTCCTCAAGATTCCCGAACCGCACTCCGTCAGCGAAACCGATCTGGAAACCCGCCTGTGCGACCATCTCCAATCCTTTCTTTTGGAATTGGGCAAGGGATTCACCTTTGTGGGGCGGCAGTACAGGGTGCCTATCGATAACACCCCGTTCCGCGTGGATCTGGTTTTCTATCACCGGATCCTGCGCTGCTTTGTACTGATTGATCTCAAGATCAAAGCGGTGGAGCACCACGACATCGGGCAGATGAACCTGTATCTGGGGTACTTCGCCGCGGAGGAGAACGCGGAGGGCGACAACCCGCCCATTGGGATCATTCTTTCCCGTGATAAAAACGAGTTGCTGGTGGAGTACGCCACCTACCAGATGAACAGCCAGTTGTTCGTCCAGAAATACCAACTCTATCTCCCCAATCGGGAGGAACTCCGGCGCGAACTGGAGCTGACCCTGCAGGAAGCCGCCGAAAACGGAGGAACACGATGAAACCCGGCTACAAACAAACTGAAATTGGGGTCATTCCGGAGGAGTGGGAAACAGAATATCTTGGCGTTATTTGCGATGTTCGGGATGGCACACACGAGTCGCCGCGCTTCTTCGAATCTGGCGTGCCATTTGTGACTTCCAAAAATATTGTAGAAGGCCGCCTAGACTTAGAAAACGTCAGCTACATCTCAAACTCTGACGCAACAGAGTTCGACAAGCGATCTAAGGTGGACCGAAACGACATCCTAATGTCGATGATTGGTACGATCGGGAGTGCGGCGTTAATCGACTTTGACCCGAATTTTTGCATCAAGAACGTGGCCCTGCTGAAGCCTCGAAATGTTCAACCACCGTTCCTAATTCAGCTTATTAATTCGTCCCTATTTCAGCGTTATTTGGGGGAGAATCTAGATGGTGGGATTCAAAAGTTCATCTCTTTGGGAACACTCCGGCAACTTTTGATTCCAGTTCCAAAAGCTCAAGAACAACGGGCGATCGCGGGAGCGCTCTCGGATGTGGATGCGCTGCTGGGGGCGCAGGAGGCGTTGCTCGCGAAGAAGCGCGACCTCAAAGCGGCCGCCATGCAGCAGCTCCTCACCGGCGAAACGCGCCTCCCAGGATTCAGCGGGGAGTGGGAGGTGAAGCGATTCGGCGAGGTCCTGCGCTTCCAAGTTGGTTTCCCATTCAGTTCGACCTTCTTTAATGAAAAAGATCAAGGAATCCGGTTGGTCAAAAACCGCGACCTTAAGAGCGATGACCAAGTTTTCCACTATTGCGGCCCCTACGAGTCGGGTTTTTTGGTCAAAAATGGGGATATCCTTATTGGAATGGACGGAGACTTTTTGCCATGCCTTTGGGCAAAAGGACCTGCGCTTCTGAATCAACGAGTCGGTAGAATTGTCCCTCTTGAAGGACTTAATCTCCAATTTGCGTATTACTACCTGATGGCGCCGCTTAAGCAAATTGAGCTCATGACGGCAAGCACCACTGTCAAACATCTGTCGCATGGCGATATCGAAGGTATAAAAAAACGCCTCCCTCCTCTCACAGAACAAACCGCCATCGCGGCGGTGCTTTCGGACATGGACGCGGAGATCGCCGCTCTGGAAGCGCAGCGGGACAAGACCCGCGCCCTCAAGCAGGGCATGATGCAGGAGCTCCTCACCGGGAGGATCCGGTTGCTCTAATGCGCCCCGAACCCTAAAATT
>JBILLC010000178.1:0-5329 GCA_044376275.1 Chthoniobacteraceae bacterium
GATTGTGCGCACGGATAAAAACCGCGTGCCTCTCCGCGATGCCTCAATGAAGTCCGAAGGCGTCGGTCAGATCGGAGTGCTGCCCCCGATTCAGTTTGGCAGGAAGAAAATCGAGGAGGAAATTGCGAAAGATGCCGCAAAAAAACTCTCCGAATTCGGGATCGACCTGCTTGATGTGCGTATTAAGCGGGTCAATTACAATCCCGATGTGCTCGAGCGAATCTATCAACGAATGATGAGTGAGCGTCAGCAGATCGCACAACGTTTCCGCTCCGAAGGCGAGGGGGCCGCTGCGAAAATTGCCGGACAGAAAGAGCGCGACCTGAGTGAAATTGAATCAGCCGCCTACCGTGAGGCGAATCAGATTCGCGGGGAGGCCGACGCAAAGGCGTCTGAAATTTACGCCAACGCGTTTGGTAAAACGCCGGAGGCAGCGGAGTTTTATCGGTTCTTGAAAACCATGGAGACTTACAAGTCGGTAATCGCGAAGGACACAAGCTTGTTGCTCTCCACTGAGTCCGAGTTAATGGGACTGCTGAAGCGCTCGGAGGCAACTCCGAAGCCTCCAGCTGGACGTTGAGCCACGGGCTCGCGGTGTCCGTGTGGTGCTGTGGTGCTGTGGTGCCGCATATTGTCGTGCAGAGGGCTCCCTGCGGGCTTGCGTTGACCGCGGAGTGGTGTGCGGGTAGGCTTTTGGGTTTCCCGCATTAAAGCCACGCCATGAGCCAGAATTACAAGGACAGTCTCCTCCTTCCCAAAACCGATTTCCCGATGAAGGGAGATCTGGTGAAGCGCGAACCTGAACGGCTCGCAAAGTGGGAGCAAACCGCCCTGTACCAGCGCATACAAAAGGCGCGGAGCGGGGCACCGCTCTTTGTGCTGCATGACGGTCCGCCGTTCGCCAACGGCGACGTGCACATGGGCACGGCGCTTAACAAGGTCCTTAAGGATTTGATCGTAAAGTCGAGGAGCATGGCTGGTTTCTGCGCGCCCTACATCCCGGGTTGGGACTGTCATGGATTACCAATCGAGTTCAAGGTGGTGAAGGAGTCACGCGGGTTGTCCGCCGCTGAAATCCGAAAGCGCTCCGCGGAATACGCGCTCAAGTATGTGGATATTCAGCGCAGGCAGTTCAAGCGTCTCGGGGTGCTTGGAGATTGGGAGAATCCATATTTGACGATGGATCCAGCTTACGAGGCGGACATTCTTCGGGCATTCGCAGGACTCGTGGACAAGGGGTTGGTTTATCAAAGTAAAAAACCCGTCTACTGGAGTATCGGCGCGCAAACCGCCCTTGCCGAGGCTGAGGTGGAGTATGCCGATCGTGAAGACCCCGCGATTTTCGTTGAGTTTCCGCTCGTGTCGGGCCCGCTTGCGGGCGGTGCGAGCATGGTGATATGGACCACAACGCCTTGGACGCTTCCCGCAAACGTTGCGATCGCGCTGCATCCAAGGGAGCGTTATTTGGTGAGGACTTTCACGGTGGCCGGAGCAAGGCGAGTTTTGCTTGTGGCTGAGAAGTTGCTCGAGGCATTTGTTGCGTCTACGGGAGCTGTTCTCGAGGAGGAAAAGTCGGCGCCGGTATCGTCTTTCACGGGCGAGCAGCTCGCTGGCAGCGAGGCGCAGCATCCCTTTCTTGGCAGGACATCGAGGCTGATTACCGCTGATTTTGTGACTACTGACAGTGGCACTGGACAGGTGCACATCGCTCCTGGACATGGATCGGATGACTATGTCGCGGGGATGCAGAACGGATTGCCGATCCTCTCGCCAGTGGACGATAATGGGAGATTCACCGTGGAAGTGGGTGTGGCGGATTGGGAGGGACGGAATGTGTTTGATGCCAACAAAGACGTCATTGAATTGCTCAGGTCCAGAGGCGCTCTGATTGGAGAACAAGTTTACCAGCACAGTTATCCACACTGCTGGAGGTCAAAAACACCGATTGTGTTTCGTGCAGTGGAACAGCTTTTTATTCGAGTGGATGACATTCGCGCCAATGCACTCAGCGCGATTGATCAGGTGCAATGGATTCCGCATTGGGGGCGCAACCGGATCGCCGGCACCGTTGAATCGCGTCCCGACTGGTGTATTTCACGCCAGCGGTCTTGGGGTGTTCCGCTGCCAGTTTTCTACACCGCCGCTGGTGAACTTATTTTGGATGCGACCCATGCCAGAAAGGTTGCAGACATCGTCGAGAGCGAGGGAACCAATGTGTGGTTTGAGCGAGACGATGCGTGGTGGAGCGAAAAGCTTGGTTTGCCGACGGGCACGACGCGGCGCAATGACACGCTGGATGTGTGGATTGACTCGGGCGTCTCGCATGAGGCGGTTCTGCGCCGCCGTAAGGAATTGCGCTTTCCTGCGGACGCATATATCGAGGCGACGGACCAGCATCGTGGTTGGTTCCAATCCTCACTGATGACTTCAGTGGCACTTCGCGGTGAAGCTCCGTATAAGACGGTGTTGACCCACGGTTTTGTGGTGGACAAAGACACACGGAAGAAGGTCTCCAAATCCGCGCAGGGCACATATGTAAAACCGATGGATGCGGAGCATTTTGTCGGCAAATACGGTGCGGACATTGTGCGTCTATGGGCGTCAAGTGTTGAGTTCACCCATGAAGTGCCGTTCTCGGAGGAGTCGTTTGCAGTGCTTACCGATGCCTACCGGCAGTTCCGGAATGTACTGCGTATTTTGTTGGCAAACCTGCATGACATGCCGACTGGAGCTGTTTCGCTTGATGGGGCGACCACTGTGGATCGTTGGATGCTCAGCCGGTTGCAAAGTGTGATTGCATCCTGTCGGGATGCTTATGCGGAGTATGATTTCCGGCGTGTCTTTCAAACGTTGAATCAGTTTTGCAGCGTTGATCTTTCGGCGCTTTATGTGGATATAACGAAGGACCGCTTGTATTGCGATGCGGCGGGCTCCCCAAAAAGACGGGCCACCCAGGCTGTGATGCATCGCGTTTTTGATTCCATCTGCCGACTGCTTGCACCGATTCTTGCCTACACCACAGACGAAGCCTGGGAATACTCGGGACGCACCGGTTCGGTGCATATCGAGGTGTTTCCAGATGTTGATTCCGCGTGGCTGAATCGCGAATTAGAGGAGCGGTTTGCAAAGTGGCTGGAGTTGCGTTCAGTGGTTGCGCAGGCGGTCGAGCCAGCGCGTCAGCAGAAATTGATCGGCAATGCGCTGGAGGCTGAAGTGGAAATTGAGGTGTCCGATGACACGTTGCTCTCCAGTGTTGAAGGCGCCGAGGCCGAGGTCGAAGAGGTTTTGATCTTGAGCCAGGTACGGATCCGCAAGGGCAACTCAACAATTGCATCAGTCAAACGCAATCCGAATGCGAGATGCGGACGATGCTGGCGGCACAAGGCCTCGGTGGGCGCTTCGAAGGCCCATCCTGAACTTTGCGAGCGCTGCGAAGAAGTAGTCGTATCTCTTGCATGAGCTCGCAACAACCAGACCAACCTTCTGACCTGAACATCCTTTCGAAGGATTCCGTTGATGGGAGCAAGGGTTGCTGCTCGGGACTTGGTTGGATCGGCGCTATTGTCGTCGTTGTTTTGTATGCTCTGGATCAGGCCACAAAATTGTGGACGGTCCGTAATTTTGAACTGGGAGAGCGCAAGGTTCTTTTCGGAAGTTGGTTCGAGTGGGTGCACTTCAGCAATACTGGTGCGGCGTTTGGAATCATGCAGGACAGCAATCGGTTTTTTATCGGTCTATCGGCAGTTGCTGCCATCGCGATCGGGGTGTTTTTGAAAAAGAATCTGTTCCCAGGAAAACTGAATTTTACGGCGCTGATTCTTTTGTTGTCCGGGATATTTGGAAATGTCACTGACCGTTTCCTGCACGGATACGTGGTGGATTTTCTGCTTTTTGATTTTGGGTTTCCGCCGTTCAATCCTTGGCCGGCGTTTAATGTGGCGGACAGCTGCATCTGTGTTTCAGTGGGACTGCTGCTGCTTGTATCGTTTCAAGAAGAAGTTGAGAGACGGGCAGCGGTTAAGCGAGGTCAACAGGGAAGCTGATGTTACGCGCCCATGCGGTTGATGCGGGCAATCGCTCTAAGAACGTGGTTCCCGTGGTTTACGAATTCGTGGGTGCAGTACGATGCTTTCGGTTTGAATTTCCATTTCCGTCCACCTCACTTTGTACTCAAGAATGGAACCCATGTCGTAGCGCTGGATTCCTTCGGCGCAGAGCTGTTGAATCTGCTCCCACTGTAAAAGGTTGCCAATGGATTCACGGCTCCAATCATGGAGAAAGCTGAATTGTTGTCCGCGATAGTTCGTGCCGTCGATGCCTCCCATCACGAACCCGATATCTTTACCATCCGCGGTTGCGAAGATGGCGCGAGCGAGCCCAGCTGCCGCAAGGCGGCGGAAAATAAGTCGGTAAAATTCGCGGCTTGGTGATTCGGCCATGCCGCATTTTTCAAGTCCCTTCCAGCTTTGTTCCTCTATGCGAAGCATTCTGTCATAGGCTTGGTCTGCCTCGGGAATGGATGGAGCACATACAGCTTCAAACTGAACGCCACGTTCTTTTGCGAGCCGTGTTGCGCGGCGGAGGTTGTTTCTGAACTTTGGCGAACGCCTAGAAAGAAACCCGTCGGCTCCATCAGCAAGGGAAGCGCTTCTGAAAATTGTGGAGCGCAAGTGGCGAATCGTGTGGGTGCGGTCGAAGGTTTTTACCACGGAATTTAAAAACGGTGTGCCCATCTCAAGTCCACTGAGCACCAGCAGCGAGTTGCTCAGACGATCCTCGTCTTCGCTTAACAGTGCGCGCAATAATTCTATGGAATGTGCGCCAAGAAGTGGATTTGAGAACAGCCAGTGGGATTCAAGTGGCTCAAGAATGGTGCCGTATTCCGCGTGCTCCCAGCTGGCGAGAGCCACCAAACTGCGGTCGGTGCCACGCAAGTAAAGGGTGCGATCCGGGTTGAATGCCTCATGGAAGGAAAGTACCCATTCGCTTCGGCTGCAAAGCGGATCTTGGTGAGCGTAGATTCCTGCGAGCTTGTTCAGCACTGAGTCGGGATGATCCAAGTCTCGATAGCTGATGGAATGTTGTATGCTCATCCCCTGATCAATCACCCGCGTGAAGAGCGGATCATTTGGCTTGGATCTGGCCTTGTGTTTGCAGCGTGGGATTCAAGCCAGAATAAGTCGAAATTGGCGTACTCATAACTTGAGCAGATGTTTTCCCAATCGATGAAAAGCCGCTCAAGATTGTTTTAACTGGTCCTTCGGCGCTGATTGTCCCGGCGTTTAGTGAGATGATACCGTTAGAGAAAAGGCCCTTTGCGAGTCGAATG
>JBILLC010000180.1:0-5316 GCA_044376275.1 Chthoniobacteraceae bacterium
AGCGGGTCTTTCTCATCGACCAGAACGAGATCCGCACGACCGCCTCCAAAAAGTTCGGTAAACATCTCTCGGAAATTCACCCGCACTTTCGCAAACGTTTCCGCGAATAGCTGGGTTGTCGTTGTGTTGATTTTTGCAATCACCTGCAACAACTCTTCTTTCGACTGGTTGAGATCATTCTGTTGCTTTTCCAGGAATGCGAAACGCTGTTCCAACTCTTCAAATTCCTGAATAGCCTCCAGATTGACGGGCCCCATCGACTCCAATCGCTGGTCGATCTCACGCACCATTACTTCAATCCGCAGCCAATCCAGTTCGAACGCCCCGACACCCAGCGACTCACTCGCAGAGTCCTCAGCCTGCTCCTCTGCGTTGGCTGCCTCAACGGGCTCCTCAGCCTCCGCACTAGGAGTAAACCCCCCGCCGCTACGCTGCCGTTTGATCGCATCACGATAAGCCACCTTAAGCGCGTACGAGTCCTTCTGAAATTCGCGCAACTCAATCTGATACCGTCTGCGGATGTGTTCCTCCAAAGCGTCCGCCTTCATGCTCACCTGGCTAACGCGCACTTCCAACTTCGAGCGCTGCTCGTGAATTCCGGAGAGCGCAGAGCGCCGTGTTCTCAGTTCGTTTGCCTCTTCCTCTACCTGCGCCGCCATCGAGGAACGCTCCGCGAGTAGCTTCGAAACCTCTGCTTCAGATTGATCAACCCGGTCACGCAGCGATCCTAAATTCGACTCAATCTCCTCTGTCTCAGAAAGCGTCGCAGCGATCCGTCCTTCGTAATCCTCAATGTCGCGCTCGCGCTGCTCTAAATTCTCCCGCAGTTCCATCAGACGCGCCTCCATCGGCTGCCTCTGATGGTGCAATGAAGAGTGCCGCTGCCGCTCCGTCGCGACCCTGACTCGAAGTTCGTTCAACTCGGAAACAACCTCCACTTCCTGCGCGCGACACACTTCAAGCCGGGCTTGAAGTTCCGTACGCTGCACCTGCTGTTGATCGATCTGCGAGAGCAATTCGAACACCTCCGCCTCGAAGACCTCAACTCTTGCGAGGGCCTCCTGAAAACGCGCCTGGGCGGCCGCCTGCTCCCCACCCATGCCCTCCTGCTTGCGCCGGGTATCACTCAATTCCCTCTCCAACTGCGCGATTTCTCCTTTCAATGTCGACAACGACAACTGTGCGGTTTGACGCGCCTCGCGCGCCTCCTCTTGCTGAGCCTGAAGCGCGGTGAACTCCGCCTGGATTTGATCGCGTACACTTTGTTTTTCGCGAATTTGAACCGCTAAATCTGAGACTTCACTCTCAAGCGACTGGATCGCATTTCTGCGTTCGAGCATCGATGCAGTGGCGTCGCCTGAATCCAGCCCGCCGAACAACAGCCCTTCTCCAGTGAGCACATCCCCGTTGAGAGTCACCCAACTCCAACCTTTACGCGGACCAAATCTGAGGGCTGTTTCCAAATCAGGCACTAACACCGCGCACAACAAAAGCCTTTCTACAACACCCTGAACTTCCTGCTGCACGTGAATTTTCTCGATCAGCCAGCCCAGCGTACCCTCAGGAAGCACCCGCTCCAAACAAGATTCCGCAAGAGCGCCAGAATCGACTGAGCGAGACACATCACGCAACGCGAGCACCGCACGTCCCCATTTGTTGGCCCGAAGCGTCGTCAAAATGTGTTCCGCCTTCGAAGCGTCCTGCATCACCACTGCTTGAAGATGCGCACCAAATGCGGCTTCCACAGCCGCCACATACTCGGGTTCGACTCGGATGAACTGCGCCAGCGCACCAGCAATCGCGGGCTTGAAAAACTCCGGGTTGTCCAACCCCTTCAACACGGTCTGCGTTCCAGCAGAAAAACCTTCGCCTGCTTCAACAAGTCCTTTTAGGACATCGAGTCGACTCGCTTTTTCCGAAAGCGAGCGCTCCAACTGGCGGATCTCACCTTCAGCAGTCGCCATACCCATGGTGCTCAGACGCAGATTACCCTCGACCTCGGTTAACTCGAGCGCCCGACGCGACAACGACTCCTCGGTCTCCAGCACACGATTGCGCGCTTCGTTCAACCCCGACTCAGCTCGCGCGGCAGCCTCACCAAGCTGATCCAACTCCGCCTGCAAAATCCCCAATCTCGCCTCAGCTCCCTCTCGCTGCTGAGCCACAGCGGATAGCTGGCCGCGCACAGCGGACACACGGTGTTCCAAGCGCTGCACCTCGTGCCCGACCCTGTGCATTGCGCTTTCCGAGTCCCCACGCTGACCCGAAAGCGAGGCAGCAGCAGCCTGCTTCTCCTCCATGTGACGCAACTCCACGGCTAACAGCTCCGTGATTTGCTCAAGCTCGATATCCGCAGCACGCATCGCTGCCTCCGCGACTTGCAAGCGTTCCCGCCCCGAGATCGCCTCCCCTTGATAGCGTGCGATCAATCCCTCAAACTCTCCCACTTTCTCACGATTGAAAATGATGCGGTTTTCGTGATTGGAGATTCGAGTACGCAAATCACCGACGGCTCGGCGGGCAACCTCCAACTTTTCCTCCATCTCAGTGAGCGCACTTCGCTGGACGGAAAGCGAAGACTCTCCCTCCTCGATCTCAAGCTCCAGTTGTGACTGTCTAGATTGAAAAGCACCAAGCTCCTCGCTCCCCTCGACGCGCTGCCTGTCGTAGTTTTCCCACTGCCGCTGCGCAGAGTGGGTCTCAAATACTTTGAGTTCGGACAACAGCGTCTGGTAGCGCCGTGCCTTCCCCGCCTGCCGCTGCAGCGAACCAATCTGCCGCTTAACCTCTTTGATGATATCGTCGAGCCGAATTAAATTCGCCTCGGTTGCCTCAAGCTTCCGCAACGCTTCCTTCTTCTGGCTCTTGAATCGAGTGATCCCAGCGGCCTCCTCGAAGATCGCACGACGATCTTCCGGGCGAGAGGAGAGGATCTGGTCGATTTTCCCCTGCTCCATGATCGAATAGGCGGAACGGCCAATACCCGTGTCCATGAACAAACTGTGAATGTCCTTGAGCCGACACGGGGTTTTGTTCAGCAGGTACTCCGAGGATCCGTCACGGAAGACACGGCGGGTGATCGTCACCTCGCTCCAGTCCACCCCAAGCTGCTGCTCGCATTCAGCGAAATTCATTGATACCTCAGCCATTCCCAACGCTGAGCGGGAATCGGTTCCCGAAAAGATAACGTCAGCCATCTCGCCCCCGCGGAGCGCCTTGGCGGATTGCTCCCCCAAAACCCAACGAATCGCATCCAGCACATTAGACTTGCCACAGCCATTGGGCCCCACGACGCAGGTCACGCCGCGGTGGAATTGGAGCACTGTTTTCGGAGCAAAACTCTTGAATCCGAATAATTCGAGGGAGTGAAGATACATGGGCTGAGGGATGGTATATGAGGAATGTGCACCCCGACGCAGGCGGAATCAAGCACCAGATATTGCGGTCACGCGAACGTGACACACAATCTGTAGTATTTTCAGCTCGGCTACCCCTGCCCGTCAGCCGCTTCGGTTGGCAGCTCAAACCAGACTTGCGCTCCTCTCTGGGCGCTCTCTGCGCCCACCCGTCCCCCATGTTCCACAATAATATGTTTCACGATCGAAAGCCCCAATCCCGTGCTGTGCGCCTTGGTGCCCGCAGCTGAGGCTGTTCGCGCCTTGTCCGCCCGGAAAAACCGTTCGAAAATATGCGGCAAATCCTTGGGCGCAATACCACTGCCATTGTCCTGAACCGTGACGCGAAGTGCACCGCCCGAAGGCGCAGGGGCGACTCGGACGATGATGCACCCCCCGGTTGCAGGCAGATGTTTGAAGGCATTCTCCAAGAGATTATGCAAAACCTGCTCCAGCCGAAAAGGATCCAGCCTAACCTTTGGAAGATCCGCAGAAATCTCCGTTTGCACCTCCACCTCGTGTCCGCGGGCGCGAGCGCGCCAATCACGCGTCCAAACCGACACTAGGTGGCCGACATCGCCTGACTCCCAGTTGAAAATCTCCCTCCTGGATTCGAGGCGGGCAATGGTCAAAAGATCTTCCACCAGAGCATTCAATCGAAGCGAATGCCGCCGTAGGATCTGGTACAACTCAACTCGCTCGTCGACCTTCATCCGAGGCATCTCGATCAGAGTTTCGACGTATCCTTGAAAAATCGCCAGCGGCGTCCGCAACTCATGGGAAACGTTCGACACAAATTCCCTGCGCACGGTTTCGAGCTCCTGAAGCCGCGTGACGTCACGGAAAACCGCCAACACCCCTGGCCTTCCCTTTGAATCACTCATTGGTACGGCCCGCACTGCTGCGACCCTCACCTTTTTCCCGGGTAGCATCTCGAGCAGTTCCTCGTTTGCCTGACCGCTATCCAGCACATTGGTCAAAAGCCGATGCACGGAAACCTCCCCGAGCACCTCCAAAATCGAATGATCGAGCGGCGACGACTTCAGTCCAAAGCGCTCAATGAAAGCCGAATTCGCGAGCCTCACCACCTGTCTGGCATCCGCGACCACCACCCCCTCCTCCATGCTTGAGAGAATCGTGTTGAGGGAAAACTCCTCGTGCCGGATCCGGTCCCTTAGGAAATCATGTCGCCACCGTAATCGCTCCAACCGAGGAGCGATACGCTCAATGAATGCTTTGGAACCGAAAGAAGCGACGGTGTCGGATGACTTACCTTCAGCCGCAATCAAGTCGAGAATGCTTTCAAGAATGCGCAAATCCCTGTTGCACAGAAAATTTCGCCTCACCAGAAAGGCGATTACAGCCAGCAATGCGCTCAGGAGGATCCAGATCCACATGGCGCCACTCTCTCAGGTTACTCGCCCGGGGCAACCATTCGATAGCCGAACCCTCGAACGGTCTCAATTAGATCAGCAGCGTCACCCAGTTTCTCCCGCAAACGCCTCACATGAGTATCAACTGTCCGCGTATCAATCGCGCTTTCGTAACCCCAGACATCATTAAGCAGAATGTCGCGGCTTTGGAGCCGGCCTCTTCGCTCCATGAGCACGCTCAAAAGTTTGAACTCCGTGGCCGTGAAGTCACACGCAACCCCGCTGATTCTCACCTCGTGTTTCGCCCGATCAATTTGAATGGGTCCGATTTCAAGCATTTCACCCTTGTCCGCATCGCCCACCACTGCCCGGCGAAGAACTGCCTGAACACGCAGAACTATTTCACGAGGACTGAAAGGTTTTGTCACGTAGTCGTCCGCGCCCAACTCTAGCCCCACGATGCGGTCAATCTCTTCAGCGCGCGCTGTCAGCATCAGAATCGGGATTCGATTGGTCGCAGGGGACTGCTTCAGTTGCTTAGTCACCTC